>DGUG01000050.1 GCA_002394535.1 Lachnospiraceae bacterium UBA4316 | reverse complement strand
ACAAAAAAAGAACAGAACCGGCACATATCCGGTCCTGTTTTTCTACATTCTTTTTATAACCGCCTGTTCACAGAAAAGACATTACAATCGGTATGGTAATTATTGATGTTAGAGTTGTGAGTATGATCCCCGCGGATATCATATCTTCCTTAACCCCGTATTGCTTCGCTGTCATCAACGGAAGGTTGGCCGCAGGCATCGCAGACATTACCGCAACAGTACTTAGAAGCAGTTCGTTTCTGATAAAAGGCCGCAGAATAAAGATCAACATTATCGGAACAAGTATCTGCCTTATTAGCACAAACACATACAGTCTCCATCTTGTGAACACTTCCCTCGGAACTATCTGTGCCACGGATACCCCGAGCACTACCATCGACATAAATGTCGTACAGTTTCCGATATAAGTGAATGTTGACTTGACCATATCCGGCACCTTAAGATCAGACAGATAAACAACCACCGTTATTATCGCAAATATCGTTCCGGAATTGATCATATTCTTAAGCGAATGGTCTACCGTGGTCTCTCTGTCGGGGTTCTGCCTGGCTGCTTCCTTTTGGAATATGATGATTCCGTATGTGTAGAATATCATATTAAAAGTCAGTCCGCATAAAGATACGAATATTAGCGAACTTGTCCCGAGCACCGCCGATGCAAAGGGTATCCCGATAAAACCTACATTTCCGAATATTGCAAGCATATGATATGCATATCTTCTGCCCCTATCCACCCCGAGAAGCATCGGAATCAAGTATGCCAGAGGAATCAGAATCGCATACATCACGCCAAAGCACACAAGAGCCAGACCTACCTCTTTGGCACCAACCTTCTGCTCCTCAGAAAGTGCCGCACACAAAAGAGTTATCGGGTTGGTAATGTTGACTATCAACCACGATAACTGTCTTGAGGCCTCATTTGACAGGTGTTTACTCTTGTAAAGATATACACCGACCAAAATCAGCACAAATATAATGATCATTTGTTTTTGTACGACCCAAATACTCATAACTTATGTATTATAAGCTCTCTTTACTCTTTCCAAAAGCATTTCTTACATTTATAACAGTTTTCACCCGTTCTGTCAGCAGGATATCTTCCGGAAATCCCCATTTTATGCCTGACCTTTACCAATTCAGCTATCTGTTCTTTTGTGAATTCCGTAGGCGTTCCTATCGTTTTTGACTTGTATAAAAGTTCCGCATAAAACTCCAGAGACTCCATCTTCATGTAAGCGGAGAGCAGATCACCCGCCCATGTGAGCGCCCCATGATTTTCAAGAAGGACTGCGTCAAAATCATCAAGATAAGGCTCTATCGCATCCGGTATCTCCGGTGTAGAGGGCGTACCGTATGGTGTAAGAGGCACACATCCAAGTGTTATGACAGCCTCGGGCATTATCGGAACATTAAGAGGCTGCCCCGCTATCGCAAAGCTTGTAGCAAAATTGGGATGCGCATGAACAACGGCACCTACATCAGGTCTTTTTGCATACACTCTCATATGCATCTTGATCTCGCTCGAAGGTCTGAATGACCCACTCGCTTCAAGGAGTTCTCCATTCTCGTTGACCCTGCATATGTAGTCAGGTGTCATGAATCCTTTTGAAACACCCGTGGGCGTACATAAAAACTCGTGATCATTCAGCTTAACCGAAAAATTACCGTCATTGGCCGCAACCATATTACGACCGTATATTCTTCTTCCGATATCACATAACAGTTCTTTGATCTCTTTCTCATCCATTGCCATTTTCTTCTCCTTTTATCAGGCTTTGTTTATTGCGGCTCAAACATTCTTACCATAAACGACCTTCTGACGCACTGCCTTGCGTCTGATACGTCTGTAAGATCACCATGACGTATCATCTGTGTCAGAATGTTTCCAATCGCCGTGGCCTCCGACGGTCCGGCAATGACCGTTCTTCCGGTTCTAGTGGCAGTAAGACTGTTGAGGTAGTCCGCATTGGACCCTCCGCCTATGATGTTTATCTTATCATAATGAATGCCTGTTATGCTCTCGATAATTGATAGCTTATCTGCATAACATTTCGCAAGACTATTGTATATCACTGCTGCAAGTTCGGGAAGTGTTTCCGGTACGGTCTGTCCGCTTTTACGACAATGATCTCTGACAGTTTCTGCCATATCATCCGGTGACAGAAAATCCGGATCCTGACAGTCAACTATGCTTGTTATCGTCTCCTTTGAAGCAAGTTCACACAGTGTTCCATATCTCATATCAGGGGCAAGCTTGTTTCTTACCGACTGTATCATCCATAGTCCCATGATATTCGTAAGGTACGTGATCACTCCGCCATAGCCGCCTTCGTTTGTAAGATAAGCCTTACAGCTCTTACTTGTACAGTTAGGCTTATCAAGTTCGACGCCCATAAGCGACCATGTTCCGGATGAAATATAGCAAATGTTTTCTTCATCTGAAGGAACCGCCAGCACCGCGCTTGCCGTATCATGCGAAGGTGGCAAGACAACATCGCAGTTATATCCAACTTTTTTGACCACCTCCTCGGTAAGACTTCCCAGACACGTTCCGGGCATGCTGATATCCTGAAATATCCTTACCGGAAATTCCAGTCTTTTTATAAGATCACGGTCC
Source organism: Lachnospiraceae bacterium UBA4316 (assembly GCA_002394535.1). Taxonomy (GTDB): domain Bacteria; phylum Bacillota; class Clostridia; order Lachnospirales; family Lachnospiraceae; genus UBA2868. The sequence goes on along the minus strand of DGUG01000050.1, from coordinate 32,501 downwards.
CAGTCTTTTGTTACCGGATCAAGAAGCGCGCTTGTAGACGCCTCGGTATACTCACATGCTTTCTTTCCGGATAAAAGGAAATGGAAATAGTCCGGCATCATTAGAAGGCTATGTGCACCGGCCAGTCTTTCCGGGGTTTTGAGCTTTTCCGCATACAGCTGGAAGATCGTATTGTAGATCGCTTTCTGAATGCCAACTCTTTCATACAGCTCCTGTTCCTGAATGACCTTATATACTTCCTCGTCCAATCCCTCTGTCCTGTGATCCCGGTATCCGAACACCGGCCCACAGAGTCTGTCGTGATCATCCAGCAACGCGTAATCAACACCCCATGTGTCTATTCCGACACTGACCGGGATACGATCAATCTCCTTGCATTTCTTCATTCCGGTAATGATCTCATCGAATAATCTGTCAACATCCCATATGAGATGAGTGTTGTTCTCGGTCATTTTGTTGTCAAATCTGTACACTTCTTCCAGACAGATCTTTTTATCCTGAAGATGGCCGAGTATATGACGCCCACTTGATGCGCCTATATCAACGGCCAGAAAATACTTTGTCTCCAATTAGACTCCTTTCGCACTCCCCGATGCTCAGAAAATGCCGAATATCTTGTTCCTGAACGATGAATACAGCTTATCATACGTTGTATAGTTGATATTCGTTCCGTCAAATCTGGCATTCCACGCATCCCTTATGCCATCACACAGTTTTTCACAGCAGTCTTCATCCGTAAGCAGTATGGCCGGGAAAACGTAGTAGATCATAAAGAAATTAAGATCCGCCTGTTTTCTTCCATTCATCCTGCCTTTTACAGAAAAGTTCGAAAATACCCCATCCGAAAACTCCTTTGCAATTTCAGCTACGGACGCATCGGGATCTTCGGATTCTTTCACGTGACTTATCATTTCTTCGATAAAATGACCCTGCTCGCTCCGGAACCGTTTCATGTTTTCCTCATATGAAAGCTTTTTCAGCTTCCTTAGCATGAGCTCTAAATCCGTAAACATCAGTTCAATATTATCGAGCATACATTTCCTCCACTTTGGGAATCATTCAATCACAACACCTTTTCTGAGAATGATATTGGCATAAATTGCCGTCTCGGTCGTCTGAACTATAACCGAGGCTCTTTCTCTTGTCTGATCATAGAACTTCCACTTGTTGATCTCCTGGAAAGCCTTGTCTCCTCTTTCATCGTATTTTGAAACGATGGATTTGTATTCGTCCCAGATAGGGGTGGCTACTTTGCCGACATCCCCGGGCTCAAGAGCCATCAGGGTGCATGGCGGATCATCTTCTCCCTTTGAGTTCGGATAAGTATCAAGAGGGAAAAGCTTCAGTATCGCATCGAGAAGTTCCGGCACTCCGAGACCATCAGCTCTGATGACTTTCTTTCCCATGGTCGATCCGGGGAAGTTTCCGTCTGCTATGACGAGCTCATCCGTATGTCCCATTTCATCAAGGACTTTCAAAAGCTCCGGTGATATCTGATAAGGAATTCCTTTTAACATTATATACCTCCTGCCCAAGTTCAGAGAAAGGGACCGGATGATCCAGTCCCTCCCCCTGTGTTTTCATAATAAATGATCGATAACTCTTAGTCGTAAAGGTTCGGAGCGATGTCCGGAGCATCCATGTTGGAGTTATCATACCAGTAACCATCTGTAGCGATATCGGAAACTTTCCTACCTTAACAAGCGATCTGAACCAGCCTCCCTTTGCTGCCTGAGGCCAGCTTACAGACTGGGTCTTGGTAAATACGCTCGCTACACCTTTGGCTATGTTCATACTAGCCATTGATACGATGAACGGCGGAACCTTCCAGTAAGCAACAAGATATCCATTAAACATTCCGAATATAAATCCCACGATGACACTTATTATCAATGACAGTAGCATCGGTACACCGTGACTGGTAAGACAGTACCCCGATACGAGCGCGCAGCAGAACATGACGGGACCGATGGAAAAGTCAATACCTCCTGTTGCTATGACAAAAGTAACACCAAGAGATAAGAATCCAAGGAAATACGCATAGTTGAGTGCGCTCATGATACGCGGCATTCCCGCGAATTTGTCAACTATCAGGCTCAGCACCACATACATCAGTACCAGAACACCCGTCAGTACGATCCTGTTGAATCCCAGTTTTTTGACTATCGGGATCTCTTTAATCTTATTTAGGTTCAATGCTGTTCCTCCCTGCAAAACACCTTTTCCTAGCAGTAAAATACATCACTTATCATATAGTTGATCTTTGTTGCATAGTTGTAATCTTCGATAAGATGTACAACACAGTCCTTGGCAAGTTCCTTCGGATCTGCCGGTAGCACACCGTCCCTGACCTTGATATACTGTTGCGGCATATACTGGCGGAGCATTCCGAGCGGGATGTGTACCTTTGACATATTGTCAAACAGCTTATCTATCGCAGCTTGCATTTCCGGCTGTGCGAAGTAGTACCTGCATCTGTCCGAAAAACTGTATTTTCTCTTTATGGCAAGTTCATCTTCACTTCCGTGATAATGCTTCTTCCAGTTTGCGGGATCCTTCATCATGGTCTCTTCCATAACCTCGATGAAATGCGCCTGCTCACCTTCCGGAACAAGCTTCTTCTCCATCATGGAAAGTGCGAACAGTCCTTCTCTTAATGAGAATGTAAGCGCCGGACCGACCTTTAATATCGCGATACCGTCTTCAACCATTTCCTTAAGACATTTCGGCGGCTGGTAATCAGTTGAATGGCCTTCGAGAACTACATTGTCATACTTCCTCATAGCTTTCGTAAGATCCGCCGCACTTGTCCTGTCGTAATGGAAAACATCCTCATCACCGAACTCCACTCCCGGCTGTACGACTATACCTATGATGTTGTCAAACGCATCGTTGAGACCTCTTTTTTCGAACTGCTCCTTGTATGCTCTAAGAGTCTTTTCCACTGCTTCAGGCTTTGTAACGCTTATGGAATCTTCAGCTTCCTGCGCACCACCCGGGATCGGAACCTCGCTTCCGATGATAAACGCGGGTCGTGCCTCATCGGGATTACTCTTCAGAAGCTCCTGATATGCCTCCTCGCACGCTTCATAGAGGATTGAACCTCTTCTGGCGATAGTCTCGTCCGAAAGCATCTTATCTGTAGGATCATCGGCAACTCTCATGCTCGTATCCAAGTGAATCTTCTTGAATCCGGCAAGAACGAACAGTTTTACCAGCTCTATTGACTTGGCCATTGCCTCTGCTTCGGGCTCATCTTGCCATGTAAGCGGTCCGAGATGGTCTCCTCCGAGAATTATCTTCTCCTTCGGAAATCCTATCCTGTCGGCTATCTTATAAACAAAGTCCCTGTAATCGGCAGGCTTCATTCCCGTATACCCGCCATACTGATTGACCTGGTTGGCTGTTGCTTCAACCAGAACATAATCATCAAATCTGACTGCCTGCGTAAGACACGCTTCGATAACAAGCTCAGAAGCCGTACAGAAGGAAGGTATTCCGGCGTAGTTCATTCCCTTCTTTCTCTTTGAAAGCATTTCTCTTAGTGCATCCATCTGTATCTTTATCTCCTATCTTTGTACTATCGGTCGCTCGGCCATTAGAATTCTGTTTCGCAGAAAGGGCCTCGCGGTGAAGTCATGCATCCGGGCAATCCACTATCTTTCCGTCTTCATCCCAAAGATCATGCCAGTCATCGGCACCGGGCCATAAAAATACCTGTCCTTTTACGAGACGGTTATTCTTTTCGAGAGTAGCGATCGTTGCCATCTCCGCATCTGTAAGAGGCTCCGTAAGGGTTGCCTCGATATTGCTTGTGTATTCCATCTCATGTACTGAAAAGGGAATAGGTATCTGACCCCTCTGTATAGCCCACTTCAGGCAGATGATTGCCGGATGCACTCCGTGTGCCTCGGCGATAGCCTTAAATTCCGGAACCTGCATATCCGCGATATCGGTAGCCACCATGTCTCGTTCGGGTCTCTGAGGTGAACCAAGAGGCATAAAGCCTATGGGTTGAATATCATGAGCTACAAGATAATCGAACAGTTCCTGTTGCTGGAAGCATGGATGAAGCTCCATCTCGCATGCAACCGGCTTGATCTCAAACTTGTCGATAACTGCTTCCATCTTGGGTATCGTCATGTTGGAAATACCTATATGACGTACAAGACCCTTACGTACAAGGTCTTCTATCTGTCTGTATGTATCCATGAATTCCGCAACCGAGAAGGGCTTGGAATCGGGATTTCTCGAATCGACACCACATCCGGGTGCATGATAATTCGGGAAAGGCCAGTGGATAAAGAACAGATCGATGTAATCACATTGAAGATCCGCTATTGACTTACGACATGATTTTTCAACTTCTCTATGCATGTCGTTCCAGACCTTTGTCATGATGTACAGATCCTTACGCTCTACTACTCCTTCGTCAAATGCATTCTTAAATACCTGACCGATCTGATCTTCATTGCCATAACATGCCGCACAGTCAAACATCCTGTATCCTGCACGTATGGCTCCCGCTACCGCATTTGATACCTGTTCTGCCGTAAATCTGTCAGATCCGAAAGTACCCATGCCGATGCATGGAACCTTGTCGCCATTATTGAGTGTGATCTGCGGAACTTTTTTGGGATCTACTGCCATTTTGAAACCTCCTCCTAAGCTTTATGCTTCACTGTCTATTAGTATCTTTCCTTTTACCGTGCCCGGTGTCTTGAACATTTCAAATGCCTCATTGATCTTCGAGAGCGGTATTTTCTTAAATATGAATGAATCGTCGAACTTGAGTTCTCCCGTACTGAAGTAGTGTGCGGCAAGTGACCATTCATCTCCTGGGAACGGAGCCGAGTAGCTCATCCACGAACCCGTAAGTGTAAACTCCTTGCGGTTGATGTTTTCCCATTCGTCTACCGTAAATGTCATTTCCCTTGTCGGAGTTCCGATGAAGCACACCTGAGCTTTGTTTGCTGCAAGCTTGAATGCCATCTTCATCGTTATCGTGTTGCCGGCTGTCTCGTATACATAGTCAAACCCTTTGCCGTCCGTGATGGAGCTTACTTCTTCCATAAATCCTTCCTTGCCGGAATTGACTCCGAAATCACAACCAAGTCTCTTAGCAAGTTCCAGCCTCTCATCAAGTATGTCAAAAACCGTAACTGTCTTTGCACCGAATATCTTTGCCCACTGTGCGGTCATAAGACCTATCGTGCCACCACCAAGGATCGCTACGTTTTTGCCACCTTTATAGTCGACTCTTCGAAGTCCGTGAAGAGCAACGGTTGCTGGTTCAAAGAAGGCGCCCTTTTCGAAACTGACCTCATTGCCGATCCTGACGGCGTTCTTCTCGGGAACAGCCACATATTCGGCATAACTTCCGAACTCTCTCGACCCGATAAAGCTATAATGCTTGCAGAGACTGTAATTGCCCTTCTGGCAGTCATCACACTTCATGCACGGAACAAGCGGGATGCCGGCAATCCTGTCACCGACCTTAAGTGTCGTAACTCCTTCGCCTGTCTCCGTTATGGTTCCTGAAAATTCATGTCCCAAAACATTTGGGTAGTAGTGGCAGGCATCTGCATTTACTCTCGGAATATCAGATCCGCATATTCCCGTGTACTTGACCTTGACAACGACCTTTCCGGGACCTGCGATCGGTTTATCGATCTCCTCGTAACGGATGTCGTTTGGAGCATGTACTACTCCTGCTTTCATAGTGATCTCCTCTTTTCTGTAATGTATTGATCAAAATTCTTTAAATGTATCCCTAAGATCCTCATACAATCTCAGATATAGTTCCATCGACCGTTTGTATATCTTATGATTGTTCATATCAGGCTCCTGAACTCTTGTTATCGCTATCGTTTGTTCAACCGCCTGTTTGTAACCGCTGTACAGTCCGCATCCGACTCCCGCAAGTATCGCCGCTCCGAGTGTGGTCGCCGTATCGCTTGCAGGAACCTGTATCGTTCGTCCTGTAACATCTGCCTTGATCTGTGTCCATAAAACAGAATTGGCGGATCCGCCCATCGCATTCAACACGTCGACCGTTACGCCCGTCTCCTTCGCTGTCAAAAGATTATGCTGCAGTGCATATGCCACACCTTCAAGAAGTGCCCTGATCATGTGTCCTCTTGTCTTGTCATATGACAGTCCGTAGAAAACACCTTTTGCATCAGGATCCCATATCGGAGAACGTTCACCGGACATATAAGGAAGAAATACGACCCCGTCTGATCCGGGGGCAACTATTTCGGCTTCCTCTGTCAGCTCGTCAAAACTTAAATCCTGACCGAATTCCTGTTTGAACCATTTGAGCGCTCCTCCTCCCCCTACAGTACCACCCTGAAGAAGCCATCTGTCGGGAACTACGTGACAGCTTAAGATGAGTTTTTTATGTGCAAGCGCATGATCCGTGCATATGCTCATCCCGCCTGCCTGTCCGCCCTGTTCCTGCGTCTGTCCAACCTCATAGACTCCGGCTCCGAGTGTTCCGCATGCCGCATCCAGTCCGCCCGCAACGACCGGAGTTCCGGCTGCAAGTCCCGTAATGGATGCGGCTTCGGCAGTAACCTCGCCGACTGTTTCATCACATCTGTATAAGGGAGGTACAAATGATGCATCCAGTCCGAAGTCCTCGGCAAGTTCTTCTACATATGTCAAATTCTTCATGTCAAAAAAATGGATACCGTATCCTTGGCTTAGGTCCTGGCTCATGATGCCCGTCAGTTTGTATACGATATAACTGTTTGACTGAAGGAACTTATCTGTCCTTTTAAACACTTCAGGCCTGTTTTCCTTGAACCACAGCATCTTCGGTGTTGTGTATGAAGGGAGAAAATCATTCCCTGAGATATCGAATATTTTATCCTCTCCGACAAAACGTTTCACCCTGTCGCAAATCTCTCTGCTTCGCGTGTCCATCCAGATCGGAGTCCTGTCAAGAACATGTCCTTCCTTATCAACGGGAATGGCTGACCAGCTCTGTCCGTCGACGCCGATCGCCGTTATATCTCTTGCAGATAATTTGCCGGAACCCAGTATTTCCTTGATTCCTGCGCATATTGCAGCCCACCATTCATCGGGGTCCTGCTCAGCCCATCCGGGATTCGGATAGTAGACTTTATAAGGTTTGCTCGACTGCCCGATCACATTTCCGAAAAGATCAAAAACTGCAACTTTGCATGCCGATGTGCCGATATCGATTCCCAATAAGAGCTGTTGTGACACTGTTATCTCCTGTTTTGAGCGAAACGTTTCGCTCTTTGTCGAAAAAAATAAGGCCCGCAGACCTCTGCTAAACGAAACTATAAGCTTATAAACTCGGTACGTCAATACATTTTCTTAAAAATGAAACGTTTTGTGATACATTAACAAAATTTGATAATGATTTTCTGTAATAATTATTATAACGTCTTGATTGAGTTACCTTCCTGCAGTCTTGTTCCGAGAGCTATCTCTATCGGATCCTCGTCAATGATACCGTTCATTCTTCCTATCAGAAGTTCAACGGCACGATCACCGAGTGCCTTCATTGGCTGCTCGACCATGTAAACCTGGGGTTGCAGGAGATGGAAGAATAGCTGGTCGTCGAATCCAAGCAAAGATATATCATCCGGACACCTAAACCCGGCTTCATTCATGGAGAGCATCGCTCCAAGTGTGATCTCATAATTACTCATGAACACTCCCGTAGGCCTGTCCTTTAATGCCATCAGCTTCTTCATTCCGTTATATCCGGTCGCTATGGAGTGAGTTCCCCTGATTTGGTAATCGGCAGGAACTTCAAGACCCGCATCTCTCATGGCTTCCATAAATCCGTTGAAACGCTCGCGTCCCGTATATTCACGCTCCGATGCGATCACGGCAATTTTTTTGTGATTTCTATTGATTAACTCCTTCATCGCATTATAAGTGGATTTTCTGTTGTCAATCCTGACACAGTCATACTGAATATCCGACAGCGATCTGTCCAGGAGCACGATCGGTATTTTTGCATTTTTGGCCGGAGAGAGGAAATCCCCTCTCGATGCGACGGGAAGAACTATAATCCCATCAACTTTTTTACTTATCAGATACTTGACATTCCTGGCCTCGATCTGCTCATCATCGCACGAGTCCACGATGAGCATGCCGTATCCTTTCTTACGAAGAGCCTCTCCGACGTGATGAAGGATCATCCCGGTAAATGGGCTTTCTATACTGAATACCAGTATTCCGACTGTATTGGTCTTATTTGTTACAAGCCCTCTTGCAAGTTCGTTGACCTCATAATGAAGCTCCTTTATTGCAGCTTCTATCTTCACCTTATTCTCCGGAAGTACATTTCCCCCATTAAGATATTTGGAGATCGTTGCAAGAGACAGTCCTGTTTTTTCTTTTATGTCTACAATGGTTGCCGGCATATCACGTACTTATCCTTTCACCAGTTCGAAGCGTTTCGTTCATTTTAACAGATAACCTGAGGTTATACAACATCTGCACCTTTCTCTGATCTTTTCACACGTTCAACAATAGGATCTTTTTCCGTCGGATAACTGCCTGTTCTTGACATCAAAAAACGGTGACTGCTTTCGGAATACTTCAGTTCTAAATATCCATATTCATCCTTTTCAAATCCATATCCGTCACCCTCGTCATAATAGATCTTAAAACTTGCGTCACATCCCTCATAGACCCTTATTCTGTCGGCAACACCGTCTCTTTTGTCCGCGAAGCCAATCTTATCTGAAAGGGGGATAATCGCACCTTCCCTGACAAATACAGGTATCCTGTCGATCGGCGCCTCGGAGCTGATTATCTGTCCGCCCTCATAATACTTTCCTGTGTGAAAATCATACCATCCGCAGCCTTTGGGAAGATATACGTCTCTGGACTTTTGCACATCACCGATCTTTTCTGATCCCGGAAGATAATACATTGCCACATATACCGGCGCGATCAGCATGAAAGGTCCGAAAAGATATTCATCCTCTATACCGTATACCCTGTCGTCATCCGGATATTCCGCAATAAGGCTTCGCATAATCATCTCTCCATTAAAATGGGCGGCGGCGGCAAGAGAATAAATATATGGCATCAGACGGTATCTGAGCCTGATATGATCCGTGATCGCATCATAGAACATATCGCCCTTTTTCCCGAATTGCCACGGCTCTCTTGGAGTATCCGTTCCGTGAGATCTGAAGATCGGAAGAAATGTTCCGAATTCAAGCCATCTGGTGTAGAGCTCCCTGTACCCCATATCATCAACACCATCATTATAGTCACCACGCCAAAACCATAACGGTTTATGCTCCGTATCGTTGCAGCCGCGGTTTTCATATTTATCGTTTACCGTAAAGAAACCACCGATATCAAGAGTCCAATACGGCATTCCCGTAAGACTCATCCTGATTCCCTCAACGATCTGTTTGCGAAGTGTATCATATGTAGCGGTAATATCGCCTGACCACAATATCGCTCCGAGGCTCTGAATACCGGTGTAGCCTGACCTTGTCAGGTTAACCACGCGCTTTCCGGGGTATGTTTTTCTCCAATTTTCATATATCCCTTTTGAATGATACAGACCGTATGAATTAAGCCGGTCACTGTCCATTGATCTTTTGGATGTTTCTGTCACAACAAGATAACGTTCTTTTTCCGGTTTTTTTGAACTGCCGCTCCAGTCCGCATCCGAAAAGGGCTCGGAATTATCGCACCATAGAGCATCCGTACCGGCTGACATAATCTCCTCTGTCGTCTGATCCCAATATACTTTTCTGGCATTTTCATCAAACGCGTTATATAGATTTGAATTTGGAAGCAGCATACCCTTCTTTGCAAATTCGGCATAGTTTTCGGAGTTAGGGCTCATGTTTGGCCATATGCTGACCATGAAATGAACATTTAAATCATGAAGATATCTGACCGTTTTTGACAAATCTGGATACCGGCTCTTGTCAAACTTTTTTTCTCCCCACATACCTTCTTGCCAACTGTACCAATCCTGAACTATACAGTCTATCGGAATATCTTCGTCCATGAATCTTTGGGCCACTTTGCACAGTTCTTCTCCGGTCCTGTAACGTTCCTTGCTCTGAATATATCCGAATGCCCACCTTGGAAGCATCGACGGCAATCCAGTGATACGGTGATAACATCTGACAAGTGATCTGATATCTTCACCCAGAAAAACGTAATAAGAAAGCCTGCTTCCGCTTTCAATTGAAAACTTTATCTGTGTTTTGTCGGAGGAAAAAATCATGCTGCTCTCGGAATCGATAAGTATAGCGTAGTGACCTGTCGTAATAAGGAATGGTATCGCGATCCTCATGTTCGATTCATACAAATATTCCGTACGGTTCCGCAAGTTCATGATCCCATCCTCATATTGCCCCATTCCGAGAAGCAATTCAGTATCCCCTATATCAAAGCATAGTTCTATCGAATATGATTTTCCCGCAGGGATCTTCTTCATGGCATCGGCATAAGATACCTCCCCATTCGCGGTCTGCTTCGTGGAAAGCGATGAATCGCCGGCCTCATATCTGTATATGGTCTTTGGCGTAAACGATACCATGCTCTGCCTTACCACACACATATCATTCCATGTAAAATCAATGGGGTCGCTGTCATGCGATCCCATTATTTTCTCCGATGATTCCGCATATGTTACATGAATAATCGAATCATCCAAATATTCTATCGATCTTTCCAATGGTTATCCTTTCACTGCACCGGCAGTCATACCGGAAACTATATATTTCTGGCCTATCAGATATACAAGCAGTACGGGAAGACTCGTAAGCAGTATATCCGCACATACAAGATTCCAGTCCTTGAAATACATTCCAAAGAAATTATAAACCGACAGCGTCATCGGCCACTGTTCACTCCTGTTAAGGAAATATAAGGGCGAAACAAACTCGTTCCACGTATTAAGGAAAGTAAGCACGGTCGCTGTTGCGACTGCGGGCTTCAGCATCGGGAAAACAATAAGGAAGAACAAACCGAGCGGTCCGCAACCGTCTATGACCGCAGCCTCATCAAGTTCTACGGGAACCTTTGCAACAAATCCGTGTATCAGAAAAGTCATAAACGGAAGCTGCATTGAAGTATACAACAGTATTATCCCTGCAGCGGTATTGTTAAGATGGAGGAACTGCAATACCTTTGTCAGCGCCACATAGTTAATCGGAAGTGTTATCCCGAGTACAAGGAACATATACAGGAATCTGTTTAGCCTCGTCTGGTTCCTCGATAATACGTATGCGGCAAGTGCCGCAAAAAACACACAGAGGATAACCGATCCGGCTGAATATATAAGACTGTTGGCAAACGATGTTGCAAGCTTTCCTTTTTCAATGACTTTGACAAAGTTCTCCCACTGTATCGGAAGTTCGGGCAGTTTCAAATTCATTGCCGCAGCCGATTTTTTGTCCTTAAGCGAATTGAAGATGATAAGGAGCAGAGGGATCAGACATATCGCCGAAAAGATCCAGGCAATAATGTTTCGTAAGACGGATAAAGCGATCTTTTTACTCTTCATCACTCCACCACCTCATTTCTTGTCATTACCCTGATCATATATATACCGACAAAGATCATTATCACAAACATCACTGATGAGAGTGCTGTTCCGACCGCATACTGCCCTGTTCCGAACTTCTTGAACACCGCCGTATAAAGCACTTCTGTCGTGGCCTTTCCGGGACCTCCGTTCGTAAGTGCGTACACCATGTCGAAAACTTTCAGGCCGTATATTACATTAAGTACTGTTGTAGTTGCAAGTGTCGGAAGAATAAGCGGAAAAGTGATGTAGCGGAACTTCTGCCATCCACCTGCACCGTCGATCGCTGCCGCTTCATAATAATCCGATGAGATCGACAGTATCCCGGCAATCAGTATAGTCATTATATAGCCGACGCCTCTCCAAATATCAACTGCCATCACCGATCCGAATGCAAGTTCCGACGAAACAAGCCATTTCTTGGCCAGCACCTCGAGTCCGACCGAACGGAAGAACGAATTCAAAAGACCCGCTTTCGGATCAAGTATCGATTTGAATATCATACCTATAATCAATGTTGACAATACCGAGGGCATGAATACTATACCGCGATGCATGTTCAGAAGTTTTATCGATTTGGTAAGAAGCAGGGCCAGTATCAGACCGATGACATTTTTCAGTACCGTGGTTATGAACGTGAACGACAATGTATTCGTGATTATCTTCATGTAATTCTCGTCGGATGAGAATACCGTTTTGAAATTTTCAAAACCCACATAATGCAATTGATCCGAATATGCCGACCAGTCAGTAAATGAATACCCCACACCGATCAGTCCCGGCAGGAAAAAGAAAACAAAATATATTATAAGAGCGCCTGCTGCAAAATATCCGGGATATGTCTTATTTTTGTTCATATCAGTTACCCTTCCGTTATTACGGAATTCCTATTATTAAACAGGGGCTGCCCGGATGAGCCGGACAGCCTCTTAAAGACTCCGGTAAGGAGAATTATTTCCATGCGGGATCAGATGCGGCTGCTGCCTGTTCTGCCCTGAGCTTGTCAATGTCTTTGAGTACTTCTTCGGGAGTCATCTCACCAAGGAACATTGCCGACATATCTGCTCCGATGTCCATCCATGCAGGATTGTAGTACTTGACCGATGCCTGGAATACAGCGATCTTTTCCGGATATCTGTCATAGAAGTCCTGAACTACCTTTGAATATGCCGAAGGAGCATTCGTATAAGGAAGCTGGTTGAACTTGCCTACATTTTCGGTCATATATGCAAGACTCTCATCTGATGCCATGAACTCAAGATACTTCTTGGCTGCATCTATGTTCTTGGAACCTGAGAAGATGAATCTTGAAGGTCCGCAGTAGTTAACGTTAAGTGCCTGGTTATCGCAAAGAGGATTAACGAAGTATCCGATATTGTCAACATCAAAGCTGGGATCTACAGCATTTACTTCTGCTCCGAGTCCTTGGTTGTACAGTACCATTGCATACTCGCCGCTTGCTATAGATGCGGGAGCATCAGCATACTGGTTGGACATATAGTTGTCACCCATGTATCCCTTGTCAGCCATTTCCTTGAGCTGTGAGAACATTGTTGTAAGTTCCTTGTTTCCCTCAAAGGTTGCCTTGTTCTCATTGAGTGCATCGGGATATCCGGAATCTGCCTTTGTTGCTGCAACTGCTGCTTCTGTCCAGCATACATGATGCCATCCGTCGGATACGCATTCGTATATCGGGATAATGCCTGCTGCCTTGATCTTTTCACAAACGTCACAGAATTCCTTGTAATTGGTAGGAATCGACAGTCCAAGTTCATCAAACATCTTGATGTTGTATGCTACTGCCCAGCATGCCGAAACGTCCTGAATAGGCTGACCGTAGAGTTTGCCGCCTGCCGATAGTTCCTCGGCAGCAGCGGGCTCAACATTTCCTGCCCAGCTTTCGCCGGAAAGGTCGACCGCATTCTTCTCAACATCAAATTGTGTTACGATCGAAAACTTTGAGCTCTGTCCGCCAAAGATATCCGTGCATTCACCTGAATTAATCTTTGTCATCAAAAGGCTCTCATACTGGTCGGAAGGAACGATCTGGTAATCAACCTTGATACCTGTCTCTTCGGTAAACTTTTCACCCAGTTCCATTTCTGCATCCTGTATCCAGTCCTGACTGGCCATGAATGTGATTGTTACGTCTTCTTTTGTATCTGCTGTATCTGCTGTTTCTGCAGTCTCCGCAACTGCAGGGGCCTCTTCTGCCGTGGCTTCGTCAGCTACAGGTGCCTGAGCACTTGCTGTTGAAGCCTGCTGTCCACATCCAGAAAGCATTCCAAGGATCATAGTTAATGAAAGAAATGAAGCTACTAAACTCTTTTTCATTTTTAACCTCCCGTTTTTCAAAATCACAAACCGCTGGTATTTGACAATCGATTGTTTGTATGCTTATCATAAGACAATCAGCAGGGCTGTTGAATGGAAAAACAAAGAATTCTGTATGTATATTTTTAACCGGAGCCAACTATGCTAGGAAGCAAAAAGAAGAGTGTTCAAAGAACTTTACAGTATGTTTTCTTCCTGATCATTATTGTCATTTTCTTGGGTTACATGAGTTATTTCGTCTTTTCCGAATCCCGCAAGATCAAAACTCGCGCCTTTGAAACTGTAAGAGTAGATACTCTGACCACCTCTGCTTTTGCGGATGAAGAAGTACGAAGCATAAATACCGTTATGCAGAATGTGGCATATTCCAATCTTGTCAAAGAACACTTTCTGGCCTATCTTAACAGATCCGATGCCGGAAGAGTCGATTCCTATTCCGATACTCAGAACATCAAAGTCCTTACCGATCTTCTAACCGCTATCATCGGACCGTCAAGACCGGTCGATCAGATATATCTGTATTCCCTTGAAAAAGGATGTGTCGGGGTTGGCCTTGATAATGCCAATACAACTGTTTCAATCAAAGATATGCCGTGGTATAGCGATCTTGAAGACAGCGATAATAACCGTTTCATTTTCTGTGACCAGGACATGCGTCTGGACAAATACTTTTCTTATAGCGAGGGTTCTCGTTTTCTTACCATCTGTTCAATTTACCAGTCCTCTTTTTATAAGCCTCAGGGCGTGATAGAAGTTAAGCGTTCCATATCTTCTCTTGCTTCCAAACTGAAGAACCTCGATACCGAATCATATAACGAAAAGATCTATATATATGATCAGGCCTGGAACATCATATACGAATCCGCCAACGACGGGATGTCCTCCTCGTACGCAAAGGCGCTCACAGTCGGCGATTTTCTTCCCGACAGTCCGCATCATATCTCTTATGGTCAAGATACTCACCTGTTTGTAAATACTTCGTCATATTCCGGATTCACGACTGTCATCGCGATCAACGATCATGATCTTTACCATCCAATATACGATTATATAATAGCTAACTTTCTGATCTTCCTGACGTTTACGGTCCTGATCATGATATTGTCATATGTTGTCTCCAGAATAATCACAACTCCGGTGATGAAGATGTATTCCAGTATCTCATCTCTTCACACTGATAAGGACAGCTTTCTTGAAGCGTCATTGGACAGCATAGACACGGATATACTCGAACTCGATACGCTGTATTCCGCTATCGTTGATATGCATGATCAGGCAAAGGCATCGATGAACAGGGAGATAGTGCTTAACAACCAGAGACTTCAGTCTCAGATCCTAGCTATTCAGTCTCAGATGAACCCTCATTTTCTGTATAATTCACTTGCAACCATCTCTGCAATGGCGGATGAAGGGATGAACAAGGAAGTGATTCAGATGTGCCAGACCATCTCCCGGATACTTCGGTACATCTCATCCGATAAGGAACCTCTTGTATCAATCAAAGAAGACGTATTGCACGCAAAGGATTATCTTGAATGTATGAAGATGAGGTATGCAGATGAGCTGGTCTATGAGATCGACATTCCAAACGAGATGGAAGATCTCATGATACCCAAACTCTGCCTTCAGCTCATAGTTGAGAACTCAATCAAGTATACGACCAAAAACGTTAAGGCTCCGTGGAAGATATCGGTTACCGGAAAGGTGACTGGAATATACTGGGAGATTTCGGTAAAGGATAACGGAAAGGGGTTTACCGAAGAAGATATCAAAGAGATAAACGATAAGATAGACTACGTTAACAAAACGGATCTTCTCCCGGATCTTGAAATAAACGGAATGGGACTTATGAACATATATATCCGCTTTAAGACCCTTTATCACGGAAAACACATCTTCCGCGTCAGCAATGTGGCTGATGGCGGAGCACTTGTTACGATCGGAGGACAGCTCGATGGATGATAACAGATACCAAGTGATTATTGTAGAAGATGAAAAGCTAATCGCACAAAATATAGCAAAACATATCGAGACCGAAAATCCCCGGTTCAATGTATCCGGGATATACTCCAATGGAGAAGACGCTCTGAAGGCTATAAAAACAGATCCACCTGCTGTCGTGTTTACCGATATTTCAATGCCTGTTATGACCGGGCTTGAGCTTGCCAAAACCCTTCACCAGACAATGAGCTATGTCAGATGTGTGATCATCACCGGATATGCCGAATTTGAGTATGCCAAAGAAGCGCTTCATTACGGTGTCGAGGATTATCTTCTCAAACCTCTTGATACTAGCGAGCTTCATAAAGTATTAAAGAGTCTGGAGCTGTCACTTTACTCTATAAGCAGTAACATTAAAGAAAACAGGGGCAGTGAGTCATCACTTGCCCCCGAAGAGATAGTTCATCTTGTTAAAGAATATATTAAAGAAAACTATGCAACAGATCTTGATCTTAATACGATAGCCGATAATCTCGGTTTTTCCTCATCATATCTTACCAAGGTTTTCAATCGCTGTGAGCAGACCACTCCTTCGAAGTATATTCGTACTTACCGGATGGGTATTGCCAAACAACTCCTCAATAACAGAGATTTGACCATTCAGCAAATAGCCGCAGCCGTGGGATATAATGATCCTTTTCATTTCAGCAAGTCATTTAAGCAGACATTTGGGATCAGTCCCACAGTTTACAGGTCCTCCGTCTGATGTCTATCTTATCGTTTTGTACAAAGGTCCGTATGCATTGCAGGCTCTGTAGTCTGCTCCCTCCTTATCGCTTCCGAATGCATTCCATGCAGCGGGACGGTAAATGTCATCAGCCGGAACATTATGCATGCATACCGGTATCCTGAGCATGGATGCCATTGTGATAAGATCCGCTCCGATATGCCCGTAACTGATGGCCCCGTGATTGGCTCCCCAGTTATTCATCACATCATAAGCGGTCTTAAACGGTGATCCTTCTACACCGTCGGTTCTCGGTGCAAACCATGTGCATGGCCATGTATAGTCAGTTCTCTTCCACAAAACATCCGACACTTCATCAGGAAGGTTTACTGTCCATCCTTCTACAATTTGAAGCACAGGACCCAAGTTCTTCACAAGGTTTAACCTTATCATTGTTGCAGGCATCTCGGCCCTGGTCAAAAATCTCGCCGAATAACCAGCACCTCTGAAGTAACCATTGTCAGCGGGACACCACTCGGTCGCACCCATCATTGTCTCGATATCCTTATCCGTTACGTTATACCACTCCTTCATAACCGGAGCACCGCTCTCATCCTGTACTTCTCCACATGCATCAAGACAGCATGCCCCGGAATTGATCAGGTGTATGAATCCATCCGCATCCTTCGCATGACCTTCTATATCATATCCGGTAACGCGCTTGACTGCACATCCGCTCCAATATGTACGTACATCGGCAAACATCTGGGCACGGTTTGTAAGAAGCTTCATGAAGAGCATCGATGCACCGTTCAACGTATCATTTTCCGTAGCTAAGATAAAAGGTTCCCTTGCTCCGTTCCAATCAAAAGATGTGTTAAGTATCGCCTCCGGAAAATCACAGTTCGGCCAGTGATCCGTCCACTGTCTCTGTCCCTGGAATCCTCCGCATATTGCGTTATGTCCCACCGACTCTTCGCCGCACCCTTCAGGAAGGTTGGGATTTCCCTGGTACAGGTCTTCGATGATCACCGCCATCTTTGCGGTAAACTCCCAGTCTTTTTCCTTCTGCTCATCGGACTTCTTGACGAAATCGGGGTTTTTGTCAAATCCCTGTCTGCAGTATTTCTTAACCCATGCAAGGGCTTTTTGATACTCATCCTCATTATAGATGTGTTCTTCTATGCGACGAAGTATCTCAACCTCGTCAACGGACTCCACCCTCATTCCGAGATATTCCTCAAAGAAATCCTGATTGATTATGGAACCGCCGATACCCATGCACTGGCTTCCGATCTGAAGATATGATTTGTCTCTCATTGTTGCGGCAGCGACTCCGGCCCTGGCAAATCTTAAAAGCTTAGTCTTAACATCTTCAGGAATAACTGTATCATCCGCGTCCTGTACGTCCTTACCGTATATTCCGAATGCAGGAAGACCTTTTTGTGCATATGTCGCAAGTACGCTTGCAAGATAAACCGCACCCGGACGTTCCGTTGCATTAAGACCCCAGACGCCCTTTATGGTAAGTGGGTTCATGTCCATAGTTTCCGATCCGTAGCACCAGCAAGGAGTGACGGAAAGCGTGACCGCAACACCTTCTTTTCTGAACTTTGCCTCACATGCGGCAGACTCAGCAACACGGCCTATGGTCGTATCGGCTATGACCACTCTGACCGGTTCACCGTTCGAATACTTAAGATTATCTTCAAAAAGCTTTTTGGCAGACCTTGCCATGTTCATTGTCTGCCCCTCCAAAGACTCGCGCACCTTGAGCGGGCCTCTTCTTCCGTCTATGATGGGTCTGATTCCTATAGCGGGATAATCACCGATGTACCTGTTCTTTGCCATACGCGATCCTCCTTGTAAATTGTAGTAAAATCGTGATATAGTAACCTTCTCGAATAATGATTTTATCCCTGTTAATTTGAAAATCAAAGTGATATACTATAAAAAAATATAACAATATTCACTTTTTCTTACTAAAGGGTTAGTTCCTGTGAAATATACAGACTATATCGAACACAGAAAACAAGGGACATTTAACTTTCCCATTGCATATTATCATCAGACGCCTCTGAGCCCACGCTATTATATGCCCTATCACTGGCACACCCACTATGAGATAATGCGCATAGTTTCAGGATCGTTTCACCTGACACTCGACAACCTGACGACCACTTACCATGCCGGTGATGTGATATTTATCACACAGGGAGTTCTCCACGGAGGTGAGCCGGAGGATTGTGTATATGAATGTATCGTCTTTGACCTGAATATGCTCATGAAGGACAATCATGCATGTGCCAGCACTATCCAGGCCATTATGAACGGGAAGATAAGGATTAATATACTTATTTCCAAGAAATGTGATAAAATTCTTCCTATAGTCAAGGCTCTGTGCCACGTCCTTGCAGAAAAAAAACCCGGTTACGAATTCATGACGCAGGGTTACCTGTATACGCTAATCGGAGTGATAATCGAAGAAAGGCTTTATGAAGAATCCGTCAGCGATACGATAAACGCACAACGCCTTAATTCCGTTAAGAATGTTCTTGATTATATATCCGACAACTACTCAGACAGCATCAGCCTTGGACGACTTGCCAGGATAGCTGGTATGAACCCCAAATATTTTTGCCGGTACTTTAGAAGCATGACCGGTCGCACACCCATTGATTATCTTAATTACTACCGTGTGGAATGTGCCTGTGAGATGCTCTCCACCAAAAATATATCCATCAAGGAGACCGCCATTTCATGCGGTTTCTCCGATGAAAGTTATTTTGTAAAGACTTTCAGAAAATACAAAAACACAACACCGAAACAGTTTACAAAGAAAGAATTCTGACATATGATCTTCAAAAAAACAGCTGTATTTCCTGTGCCGGTTATGCTCATCGCTTTGCTTCTAACCATGCTTGCAGGATGTTCATTGAAAAATAATGATATCAACTGCCCCTTTTCCATAATGTCATGGGACTCGACAACAGATGACATGATCGAAGCCGAAGGGAACGGATACGATACTTACAACAGCATCTACAAAGGACTGACGTACACTTATCCAAAGGAGTATCTCGGAAAACCCGGTATAATAAAATACATGTATGATGACACCGGAAAGCTTTGCAATATCTCCTGGTCATATACGGGTGATAACGATGAGAGCGTTATGAGCATTTACCGGGACGTAGTTGAAGAGATGCGAAATCTTCACGGAGAGAGCAAAAGCGATGACGGTATCGGTAATTTCTGTGAGATATGGGTGAGCGGCAACGGTACCGTAATGGCAAATGCGGTCGTAACAAACGATGTGAAAGTCATGCAAATAGCATATATGAATCCGGACGTATCAAAGCAGATTAATCAATGATAAGGAGGAACGGTTATGTCACTTGTAACAAGCAAAGAAATGATGGCAAAAGCAGACAAAGAGGGCTATGCGATCGGAGCATTCAATGTCGAGAACATGGAAATGGTAATGGCTGTCATACAAGCATGTGAGAAATTAAATGCTCCTGCCATCCTTCAGACGACCCCGTCAACTGTTAAGTATGCGGGACTAGACATGTATTACGCTAATGTCGCGGCTGCCGCAGCGCGTGCATGTGTACCGATAGCTCTTCACCTCGACCACGGAAACAGTTTCGAGCTTGCCATGCAGGCGCTTCGTACCGGCTATACATCGATAATGATCGACGGATCCAAGCTTGAATTTGAAGACAATATAGCTCTGTCAAAAAAAGTGGCTGATGCGTGCAAGCCTTCCGACATACCCGTTGAAGCAGAGCTCGGTAAGGTCGGTGGTAAGGAAGATGATATGAGCTGTGATGATCCCGGATACACGGATCCCGATGATGCCGTAAGATTTGTCAACGAAACAGGGGTTACATCTCTTGCCGTTGCGATAGGGACTGCTCACGGTATATACAAGGGCGAACCAAAGCTTGATGTGGAAAGACTATCCGCCATCAGAAAGGTCGTATCGATCCCTCTTGTGCTTCACGGCGCCTCAGGTGTTCCCGATGAGGCAGTAAAGGACTGCATAAGAAGAGGAATAAGTAAAGTCAACTTTGCGACCGAACTTCGTATAGCATTTTCAAACGGGATAAAAGAATACATGAAAGATGATCCCGATGTGTTTGATCCAAAGAAATACTGCGCTGTCGGAATGAAGAACGTTACCGAACTTGTAAAGGAAAAAATCCTTATATGCGGCTGCAATGATAAAGCATAAGGTACTGACACGATCATCATGAACATAGGAATGAGCAGTTTTGTCTCATTATATTTCAAGCAAAAGTGCAAACGCATCAAAAGAATCTCTAAATGTGAATTCTAATTTACATCCGCCGGTCATAATGCTATGGTCGGCGGTTTCATATTTATCAATTACTTTATAACCATCCGGAATATCAATCAGTATATTGACCGGTTGCTCTGTCTTAAACGAGTGAGCGATAACGAGTATTCCTCCGTTTTCACCATACCTGACAGAAACCTGGTATCCTTTCAGTTCACGGTTGGAATTCTGAAACGGACCGAATCTTTTTGTTGTTCCGCTGATAATAATTGGTGAGACTTTTTTATAGAAATCGATTCCTTCTCTTGCCTTGTTCCGCTGTTCTTCGGAGAGGTCAGTAACATCACCGGATATACATAATACCCCGTACATCCCCGCACATATTGAATACACTATTCTCTTTAAATCATCATTTTTCCTTAATACCGCCCAAATCTGACTTTTCTGAGGCAGCACAAGATTATGCAGGTCAGCAGCAATAACCGGTATTTCCTTCTCCTCATGTGCATCCGAGAATGAAAGATAGTCCGCAAGTTCCATGAAACCCGGCTCAAGCCTGTGCCCTCCCGAAGAGCATATTTCAATCGCTATATCCGGAACGGATTCTCTTATTTTTCTGAAAAAATCCTTGGTTGCTTCAATGCAAGCCCTTAACCCTTCCCCCGGACTGTCGGCGCCGTCACATCCGATCCCGATCGTATCATTGTAATCTATTTTTATATACTTAAACCCGTTTTCATTAAGGAAAGTTATGACTTTTTCGGTAAGATACCGATTTACATACTCACTTCTCATATCCCAGAATCTTCTCGTTCCCGATATGATAACTTTACCGTCTCTTGTAAGCAGGTGTGCCGTATCGGATAAAGCGTCGGAGTCTTTTCCTACAACCTCCAATTCAAACCAGATACCTGCCTTCATCCCGGCAGCATTTATGGAATCAACTGATTTTTTGATTCCGTTCGGAAACAGGTCTGACGCCACATTCCAGTCTCCCATGTTATCCTGCCAGCCCTTGACGGAATCGGCATACCAGCCTGCATCAATCACAAAATACTCAAAATCATCTCCGTTTATTACGGACAGCAGCTTTTCTATGCTTTTCTCGCTCGGCTCACCCCATGTGGTACAGTATTCATTAAAGACAGCGGGAAGCTTGGACACACATTGATTCGGAAGAAGTTTACTCTTCTGTACATCAAGCAATCTGTCACAGGCTGTCGGAAGATCACATTTTCCGGCCGTAACATATGCTTCCGGTGTTGCAAAACTCTGTCCGTTATCAAGAACTTTTCTCCAATGTCCGAATTCGTAATCCACCAGTCCTCCGGTAATACATAGACATTTATCGATCCTGACTGCCTCAATCTGCCATGATGAAGAACATGCCAGCGATAATGCCCATACTGTGCCCTCCTGCGTATCCTCTACGGCGATAAACGGAAAATAGCCTCTTACCGGCATAGAACCGAGCGTTCCGAACTTCTCACATCTTACACCAAAATCAGCCCACGAAGGTTCAAGCAAAAGATCTTCTACCGTTCTCGTCTCAAGCCTTGCCTCTTCGCTCCATCTGCTTCTGAATCTGTGAATAACAAGTCTGTCTCTGCCTTCATCTTCGCAATACGGTGTAATTCCCGAAAGGCTAATCGAAGACAATGCTTCTATCGTAACGGGATTACCGGTTTTATTCGTAATCTCCGTATATACCCTGACTCCCCGGTTGTTAATGCGGGATATTACAGTATGATTTGCTTCTATTCCTTCGGGTGACCTTAAACCGGTAATTATTTTCTTTTCGTCCCCTGATTCTATAACCTCTTGAAATACAAACTTCATCGACATTGAAAGTGCGCTGTCATGCCTGGTTTCACCTGCCGCAAATCCTATTGAAGATGCATCTCCGGTAACAGATATCTGAATCAGAGGGTCAACCTTGGCTTTTTCGAAGCACAGATCATTATCACCATGTGGTATGAGCAGAAACGAAATATTTCCCTCATCGGATGTAATGTAAATTGCATCCATATCATTTACAGGTATTCTTGTTATCTTTTCCTTACTCATACTGTTTTCTGGTCCTATAGTTTTCCGCCTGAAGTTGCAATACCTTCAATAAACTGCTTCTGGAAGAATATATACAGAATTATCATCGGAAGACAAGATATAAGTGCTGCCATCATCAGTTCCGGATACTTCTGCTGGTACTGCCCGTTCATTTTGGCAAGAGCACTTGCAAGTGTGGTCGCCCTGTTATCCGGGCATACGATCATCGGCCACATCAGATCCTTATATGCAAATACCGCCGTAAATATTCCGAGCGCCACCATAGATGACTTGGTAAGAGGAGTCATAATAAACAAAAATGTTTGGGGAATATTGCACCCGTCGAGTCTTGCCGCCTCTTCCAGATCTCTCGGCAATTGCATATATGCCTGCCTGAGCAGAAAAGTTCCGAAAGCGGTAACGATTCCCGGAAATACGAGTCCGGCTACGGTATTGGTCATATGAAGTTTGCTCACCATAACATACTGCGGAATGATAAATATCTGAACCGGTATCATCATCTGGAGCAGTACAAGAGCAAACATTAAGTTTTTCCCTTTAAACTCCAATCTCGCAAATGCATATCCGGAAAGTGTAGCGGTCAATACCGCAAACAGAATTCTCAGAGCCACCATGGAAAGAGTGTTCGCATATAACTTAACAAAATCCATTGCTCTTACTACATTACCGAAATTCTGTGTCTGCCAGACTTTGGGTACTATAACAAAGGGGTCTATCTGCATGGTTTCCGAAACCGTCTTGAACGCGGTCAAAAACATCCAGACAAACGGTACAAGCATTGTGATCGATACAAAGACCAAAATTATATATATAAGAATTTTACTTATTATTTTCTTCATCTTCTCTCCTCCGGTCACTTACTCGTAATGAACCCACTTTTTCTGTCCAATCAACTGAATAACCGTCAAGAGAAGTATAAATACGAGAAGAACAACGACAACGGTTGCTCCGTAACCTTTCTTACTCTGCTGGAAGGAATACTTGTAAAACAGAAATACAAGCGATTCCGTCTTCTTCCATGCCGGGTTATTCAGATCGATCATCATATAAATCAGGTCAAACACCTGCATCGCTCCGATCACTCTTGTAACAAGAACAAAGAAAATGGTTGGCGATATAAGCGGAACTGTAATATTAATAAACTGTTGCCATCCGTTTGCACCGTCAAGAGATGCGGCTTCATAATAATCTCTCGGTACTTCCTGGAGACCCGCCAAAAACAGAACCATATTGTATCCTATAACCGACCATATTCCGATAAGGGCAATAGAATATATTGCTATATCAGGATCAGAGATCCAGTTTACCTTAATGTTAAAAACATTATTGATTAAACCGAAGTTCGAATTGTACAGCCATTTCCACACCATTGCGATTGCAGCCGGTGCTACAACCATAGGGAGAAAAAAGATTGTACGGAATGCATCACGACCTCTCATTTTCTTATTTAACAGTACTGCAAGCAAGAGTGCGATCACAAGTGAAAACGGAACCTCCACTATGGCATATTTTACCGTATTCCACAAAGCCTGCCATACCTCGGAGTCTCCCATGACTTTTCTGTAATTCGCCAGTCCGACAAAAACATTTCCCTTTCCGAAGTCTCCGGTTTTATAAAAACTCTGCTTTATAGTGTCGAGCATCGGATAGATATTAAGTACGATCAGACCGATCATCGTAGGAAGGATAAATATCCATCCCCACATAAACTCACTTATTTGTCTTGATGAAGCTTTCTTCTTCACGTGATTCTCCTTATTTTTAATTAAAGAATGCGCCCGGGGAGCTTATCCCCCAAGCGCACCCTCCTTATTCTACCACAAATTATTCTTCAGCAAGGTCAGCATTCATCTGCTCAGCGATATCCTTGCAGACATCTTCCACAGGTTTAGCACCTGTCCATGCATCCTGAAGCTTCTCTATCATCATATCTTCCCAAACTGTCGTATCTCTTGAGTAAGGTCTGAATACAAGCTTGGCATCAAGCATTTTCATATGTCCGTTAAGGTCAAAGTTAGGTACACTGTTAACCCATGCATCCGATGTTCCCATATAAGCTGACATTGTCACACCGAGTTCTGCCTGCTTAAGCTGGGCTTCTTTGGAGCCGAGGTATTCAATAAGAGACCATGCCGCATCAATATTCTTTCCGTTTGCAGCTGCTGCCCATCCGAGTCCGTTATAAATTGATACACGGTCATCCGGAGAATTGGTATAAGGAAGAACTGCTACATCACAGTTAGCTGCTGCATATTCGTTATCACGGTATCCTGCAAGCATCCATGAACCGTTAATCGACATAGCAGTCTTCCCTGCACAAAGAAGTTCGTTGGGAGCTGTCTCGGAAACTGTTGCAAGGTCCGGACAATAGCCTGCTGCTATCATATCTGTGAATAACTTCATAGCCTTGATTGAATTGGGATCATCCATACCTGATTTCTTCTTATCATCGCTGATAACATATCCGCCCATTGAGTATATGGTGTTGTAGTAACCTTCCTGGTTGTTACCCGGAGCAATCGCATATCCCCAGTGATCATCATTTGTAAGTTTAGCCGCTGCATCCGCAAAATCCTGCCATGTCCATGTATCATCGGGATATGATACTCCCATTTCGTCAAAGATTGTCTTGTTGTACCAAAGAGCGATTGTGTCTATATCCTTCGGAACCGCATACTGCTTGCCGTCAGACTGGTAAAGTTTAACAATACCATCATAGTAATTGTTCATATCAATCTTATCACTTGCTGCAATCTTATCCGTAAGATCAAGAAGCAGGTCATTTTCCATATACTTCTGAGCAACGTTTGAGTGCATCCAGAACACATCGGGAAGCTCGCCGCCTGTTGCGCCTGCCTCAAGAAGTGTCCAGTAGTTATTCCAGTCAACAACCTGTATAGTTGCCTTGATTCCGGACTGTGCGCTCCAGTCATCAACTATCTGCTGAAGTCCCGGTCTCTGACCTTCATCCCAAATTGTAACCGAGAGTTCGCCTTCAACACTGCTTCCGATACTGTCGGGTGCCTCTTCATCAGCAGCCGGTGCCGCTTCCTGCGTATCTTCTGCAGGTGCTTCTGTTGCTGCACTTTCAGTAGCTGCAGGTGCTGCTGCACCGCATCCGATCATCGAGAATGCAGTAACGGCACTAAGTAAAATAGCAATTACCTTCTTCTTCATAAGTTTTCCTCCTAATAAAAGTTAGACAAGTTATTGTTTCTTTGTCCTTCCCCTGATTGCATTTTCATAATAGTCAATCGGGTCAGGATTGCATATGGTATTTCGTGTTATCTTGATGTCATTCTGTGACATCGGTTTATTCCTTTGCTTCCAGAACTGTAACAAATGATGAGAAGTCTTCGGAAATCGTAAATCCTTTTTTATAAAACCTGGAAAGTGTTATTCCCATATTCATAAGTTCATCTCCGTAGAACTCCCCATCCTCCATTTTATATAGCGTGTTTTCGTTAAGTCCCCTCAGTTTCAGAAAGCCCGGAAGAGTGTTAACATTAGCCCTCAGACAGTAGAATCCCACAACAGCTCTTTTTTTGTCCTCCGAAACTGCCATCCATGCTGCCTGGTCGGTTTCAAAAGGTGATCTGAGTCTGTAAAAATCTCCGAACTGAATGAGTTCGCGATATTTCTTCATAAACCTAATCTGTTCTTTGACCTCTTCAAACTCTTTTTCACTGAGCTCATTCAAATCCAGCTCATAGCCGAACGTACCAAAATAGGCTACGTTAGCCCTTGTGGCTATTGAGGTACTTCTTCCGGTCTGTTGATTGGGAACCGCCGATACGTGAGAGCCTATTGAAGCAATCGGATAACCGTATGATGATCCGTACTGAATCCGTATCCTGTCAATTGCATCCGTATTGTCGGAGCACCATGCCTGCGGCGCCCAGTATAACATTCCGGCATCAAAACGGTTGCCTCCGGATGAACATGACTCAAACAGAATGTCCGGAAATGCTTCCGTAAGTCTAGAATACAGATCATATACACCCATCACATACTTGTGATAAACCATACCCTGTTCTTCGGAAGTAAGCTCATTACTGAAAACTTCCGTAAGAGAACGGTTCATATCCCACTTTATATAGCTTATTGGAGCGCCGTATATAACCTTATGGAGCATGTTATAAATATGATCAACCACTTCTTCCCGGGAAAAATCAAGAACAAGCTGATGCCTCCCAAGGGATGCTTTCCTGCCCGGAGCAACAAGTACCCAGTCAGGGTGTCTTCGATACAGGTTGCTGTTCGGATTAACCATTTCCGGTTCTATCCAGAACCCGAACTTCATACCCATTGCGGTAATCTTGCTGGCAAGACCGGCCATTCCCTGGGGAAGTTTTTTGGGATTTTCAATCCAGTCTCCGAGCCCTGCGAAATCATCGTTTCTTTCTCCGAACCATCCGTCATCAAGAACAAACAGTTCTATTCCGGCTTCTTTTGCCTTTTTGGCGATCCTGAGTATCTTTTCCTCCGTAAAATCCATAAAAGTCGCTTCCCAGTTGTTATTCAGGATCGGGCGCGGCTGATTTTTCCATTTCCCCCTGACCAGATTATTGTTATACAGCCTGTGATACGTCTGGCTCAGATCGTTAAGTCCCTTGTCGGTTATAGCCATTACTGCTTCAGGGGTTTCAAAGGTTTCTTCACCATTAAGAATCCATGTGAACCTGTCGGGATTGATACCCATCAGGATTCTCATTCTCCCGTGTGTTCCCCCTTCCGCGGTAGCTATGAAATTTCCGCTGTAAACTAACGAAAAGCCGATCGCCTCTCCGGCAAAATCATCAGTATTCGGCCTCTTGATTATAATAAATGGGTTAAAATTAGCACTTGAGACTCCCCGCTTGGACTCAACAGAAGTAATTCCGTTACACAGCCTTCTCGTCTGCGGCATCCTCTCTCTTGCCCATGCACCCGTAAACTGAACCATCTCGTAATCCTGGTCGGGAAGATCAAGACAGCATGATAATGCCTTTATAAGCCGGACTTTTGAATCGCCGCAATTGGTAAAGCGGGTATGCCTTGCAATAACCGGAAATCTGTCAAAAATTGTGTAAAACAGAGTAACCGAAACTTTTGCAATCTCATCCTCAAGAACTATCTCAAGTGTCATCGCTTCACTATCATCCGCATACAATGCCGGAAGACCGTTCAAACTTCCTTTTCCGGAATAGATTTTATGGCTCTTATATGCAAATGAACTGATTCTCGATCCGTTAACTGTTTCAATTTCATAAGCCTGTGTTCCGAAATCCGTTGTTCCAAATGAAGGATACTCCTGACGGTTCAGTTCCATTGAGTAACTCTCGGTATCAGCATCTACAACTACATTAGGCATCCCCATGCGGAAGAGAACATATGAAAAATCATCCCTGTCATGGATTCGCTTTCCATAATACAGATTGGTAAGTTCTCCTCCGGGTGCAACCCCGATAATATAGCTGATTCTTTCGTTATACAAATGAAACTGCCCTGATATTTTGTTCCAAATAATGTTCATTCGTAAACCCTTTCATCAGAAAATTGATACATCTTGCAATCAGTAAAGGTATATAAAGTATATTATCCGTTACGGACCACTTTAATGGCATTATTTGATTTTTTGATGTCAAAATGTGACCGAATAATTATTTTATTGAGTGCGTTTTATCAGAATGCTATAATAGTCAGGTAACATTTTGACATCTGTTTTACTTGTGGTTTTTCTCAACTGACAGGGGGTAATGATTATGCCACAGGAACTTCGTGGATGTGATTTTTGTAAATTTGTTAATTACGAAGATTCAGATGATTTCTACCTTTACGAGCTTGGAACAAACAAATGCGAGCCTCTGTACTCCTATGAACATCTTGTAAGGAACCGCATAATCATACACTTTGTAATAAGCGGAAAAGGTATTATACGCCTCAACGGAAAGCAATATGATGTAGGTCCTCACCAGATTTTCCTGATACCCCAGGATACCAGGACTTTTTATCAGGCCGATAAAGATGATCCGTGGGAATATATCTGGTTTCATATAGGAGGTCCCAAAATACCCCTTATTCTTAAAGAGGCAGGTCTTACACCTTCCAACCCTGTCTATACCCCGCTTGCCTGTGCGGACAAAATTGAAGACCTTGCCCGTGACATACTCGAAAACTATACAAGACAGTATTATTGTGTAGGTTCACTGTACAAAATCTGTGATTATATGATTGAAAACTCCAGGTCAAAACAGGAGGAGTCTTTTGATAATTCTTTAACATATGTAAAAAATGTTATCTCTTACATACAGCTTAAATACTCGGAACACATCAAAATCGAAGATATTGCATTTTCGTTCGGTCTTAACAGAAGTTATCTTACCCGCCTGTTTAAGGAAGCGACCGGTTATTCTCTTCAGGAATATCTGCTGACTTACAGAATGAAAATGGCAATAAAACTGTTATCTGAAAACATCCTTAATGTAGCGGATGTAGCTGCCGCAGTAGGATATACCGACACGTTTACTTTTTCAAAAGCATTTAAAAGATATTTCGGAAAAGCTCCTTCAGAATACAAAGGCATAGATTACAGCATGGCCACCGGAATGGTAGGGAAGTCTAATCGTTGAGCCCTATAAATGCCGGTATCACAACTATCGCTATGACTGTTAATAGCATCATAAACATGGGTAGGAGCAGTTTTGTTTCTGCTTCCGATGCCTGCATTCTGACAGTGTTATTCTTGTCCCTTTGGGCTTTGCCAAGCTCCTTCTCAAGAATATTATCAAGATCCCGTCCTCCTTTTATCACACTCTGTTTGACAAGGCACACAAATGACCTGTACTTTATGCTCTGACAGCGACATGCAAATTCATCGTATGCATTTAATTCTCCGCACCCTTCTTCCATCATCTTTTTTGTTGTTATCATCTCTTCATACGCATATCTTCTGTTTTTTCCGGCCACATCAAGGTTTTCCTCATACCTTCCGCAGATGTTGTACCATATGGCACGGGGATTCATCCCCGCTGTATGGTATAGGGCATACTGGCTCAGTATATTCGGATAATCAGCTTCTATCTGCTTTTTTCTTGTTTCGGCCTTATCTTTTATCTTCCTGTCGGATACAGCCATTAGTAAAAATGCCGATACAATACCTATAAACAAAACCGCCCAGCCTTTGTTTGCAGACGACTTGTAAAACCTGACCGGAGTTTTGCCGGCATACTCGGGCAGTTTTTGGTCATGTTCATATTGGCTTTTGTTATCACTCTCCTTTATTGACAAGTCAATGCTCTCTTCTGTTATGTCACGGACACTTTTGGGTATCGAATGTAACTCAACATATGCTATCTTGTCCTCGCGATAGTCTTTGTATTTGCATGTTGCGCACAGCTGCACCTGTATCCCTTCGTTATCGGAATCTTCCTCCTTAAGCTTTTCTTTGTCTATTATTCCGGATGCACCAAGTATCCGGGGATTATCCGTTTTCCACGTGATATCAAAAGGAAATCCTTCTATCCGGTCTGGCAGATTAAGTTTGGAAGTAACATATGAAGCACTCTCGTTTTCACCGAGAATTACCTTCCACAAAACCTCATCAAGAGCTGCTGAATATTCTTCAAGCTCTTCGTCGCTGTATACTCTTTCGTTAACTTTAACAGTTATCCTGTCAGAGTATCCGTCTTCTGCCGTTACATCAAGTGTAACGGACCTGCTTCCGTAGCCGGCTTCATTTCTGCCAAGTTCCCTCACCGGCGTTTTGGACTGCCTTCGATCTGATACAAATACCGGTATCGAGAGAAACACTGATGCTGCGATCACCAAAATGAACATCCATGATTTTCTCTTCCCGTGCTTACGTATCATCCTGCCTGCATCTGTCTTCGGATAGATCTGCCTGATGAATTCTTCTGATCTTCCCGAAACAAATATGTCAGATAATCTCATACTCTTATATCTCCTATCTTCTCAGCCAAGTAAACCGCCAGAATATAAACAGCCAGACATGCACTCATTATCAGAATCCCTAACGGATTATGATACAGCACACTTATAAACGATCCGGAAGATAGGCGCAGATACGCAAGTATCCCGGGCAGGATGATACACATAACTCTCTGCTCGTATTGTTTAGAGCGAATCATTATACGCGCCTCTTCTTCTGCCCGTCTCTTTGCTTCCATGATCTGCGTGCACGAGGATATTACCGCCGGGCAATCCGCTCCGTTTTTTGAAGCAACGGAAAATACAAGTGCAAAATCGTATATTTCCGTAATCTTTGTCCTTTTTGCCATCTCAAACAGAGCATCCTCAACTCTGACACCGGCCTTCACGTGTGAATTCACAATATTTAACTCTTTTACGATCCCTGCCCTGTAACCCAGCATTTTCTCCATATCGGCTCCGGCAGCGATAAATGCATTTTCCGCAGACAATCCCGCAGCAAGTGAAGATGCTACCGAATTCAGCGACTTGATAAATCCGTCCGTAAGCTGTTCACTCTTTCTTCTTGAACATACGGCAATTACCGCTTTTTTGTATAACAGGTAAAACGGCGCAAATATAAAAGCAGCAACTATCGAATCATAGAACAGCCACGCAGCGGTTACGGATATTACAATGTAGATCGCAACGCTTATGATCCATTCCTTTGCATTAAGCCCGGCGCTCAAGTTTTTCTGTGTATGTAACCTCATTTACCCTGATCAGATTTCCTTTCTCATATTTAAACAGCGGGCTTGTTTCGATTACCCCCGCATCGGATTTGACCACTTCCCTAATCTCCAGTACATGCCTGCTTCCGTCCCGAAACCTTCCGAGATGGACGATAATATCCACTCCCGATATGATCTGTCGTCTCAGAGCCTCCATCGGTATTCCGGTAGAGAGCATTATCATGGTTTCAAGACGTGAAAGGGCATCCTGTGCGCTGTTTGCGTGAATTGTTGAAAGTGACCCGTCCTGACCGACATTAAATGCCTGAAGCATATCTATAGCTTCTTCCCCCCGAACTTCCCCTACTATGACACGGTCGGGGCGCATTCGCAGAGCACTCCTGATCAGATCCCTGATGGTGATCTCGCCGCTCCCGTTTACCGTTGCATTTCTAGTCTCAAGTCTCACAAGATTCCTGATACCCATTATCCGAAGCTCCGCACTGTCCTCGATGGTGATTATCCTCTCATCCGGGGGAATAAATCCTGACAGAACATTTAGAAGCGTTGTCTTGCCCGAGCCGGTAGATCCGCTTACAAGTATGTTGTACTTTGCACATACCAGACTCCTTAAAAAATCAAGAGCCTCTTTAGTTATACTGTTTGTACGCACAAGCATATCCGAATCTACAGGACGTTTCGGAAATCTTCTGATTGTGAGTATAGGGCCGTTTATGGCAACCGGATCAAGAACAGCGTTAACTCTCGACCCGTCAGCAAGCCTTGCATCCAGTATCGGAGATGACAGGTTGATAGTCCTGTTCACGCCGGAGGCAATCTTGCCTATAATGTCAAGAAGCCTTTCCTTGGATTCAAACCGGATGCCGCATCCGGCTATTCTCCCTTCCCGTTCCGCAAATATCTCATCAA
>DGUG01000190.1 GCA_002394535.1 Lachnospiraceae bacterium UBA4316 | reverse complement strand
AGGTTCGAGCCCTATAGGTCCCATTGATTGTTCCGCGGGTCGTCCAAGGACGCTCGCCCATTAGGATCCGACAACGTCGGATGGGGGCTCGCGGTGTAGCGAGAACTCTGTCTGCTTTGCAGACATCTCGCAACATTTGCCGATGTGGCTCAATTGGCAGAGCAGCTGATTTGTAATCAGCAGGTTATCGGTTCGAGTCCGATCATCGGCTTTTGCCCTTTATTAGGGCATTTAATATTATGGGAGAGTTCCCGAGTGGCCAAAGGGGACAGACTGTAAATCTGCTGGCAATGCCTTCAGTGGTTCGAATCCACTCTCTCCCATTTTGACGCGGGGTGGAGCAGTCTGGAAGCTCGTCGGGCTCATAACCCGAAGGTCGTAGGTTCAAATCCTACCCCCGCTATTTTGCCCGAACCGTATGGTCCGGGCTGTTTTTATATTATCTGGTAGATTTGATTACATTGGTATTATGAGTAATAATGAGCAAAAGAAAACAGCGCGGATCACATTTCTGATCTTAATATCAGCAATCATTCTTTTATCCGGTATATATATAATTGTTGCAAACATTATCGGAAGTTCTTTTGATGTAAGTACTCCTGAAAAAAGTGCGGAAGAGATTGCTGCTGAGAATAAATTCTTTTCTATGCTGGATGATCTGTATTATTCCGGAGAATACGAGGGCTTGGTTCAGCTAATATACAGTAATGAAGCAAAAAGCGTTGATATACAGAATTACAGTCATTATGATTTTGCAGAATTCTATAAAAATTCCACAGAAGATGATATAAAAATTCTTGATGATATCAGAGATGAATATATTACAGGTATTCTTTATGATCGCATGGGATACACCTCCGAAGATATGGAATCGGCCAGAAAGGATATTATGAAATACAATTTATTTCATATAGATAAGGTATATAAGTATTCTGACAAGTACTCTGAACGATACAGATAAATAACAATTATAATGTGTTAGAATAGAAAGTGATATTCGATTCTACGGAATCAAATAGATTAATCAGCGGAGTTTTTAAATGTCAATTATTTCATTACAATTTTTTATATTGTTTTTTATAATATGTGCAGTTTTTTTTATTCTACCTGCAAAAATCCAATGGATATGGCTCTTAATCGTCAGCATCGGATTTTATTACAGCCAGATGTATTATTCTATTGCGGGTTTATTGTTCTTTTTTCTGATTGTTCTGGTGAACTGGGCCGGATCTCAGTTTTTTGATGATAACAATTCCCTAAGAAAGATCATATATAATTCAACACTAATTTTTGATGTTATTACACTTGCATTATTTAAGTATTCAAAATTTCTGTATGAAATAATCCTCGCTGCAGGGAAACTATTTAAAGCGGATCTGACAAATGAAATATGCGGAAACATTGTATATTACACGCAGGAAAACTGCCCGGAGCGGATATCATATTTTATGCTGATACTTATCGCCTATATAACAGATGTGTATTGGGGCAAAAGCAGGGCACTTAAAAACCCTGCCAAAACTCTTCTGTTTACATCTTATTTTCCGCTCATGACTTCAGGTCCGATAGTTACCTTTGAGCAGATGGAGAATCAGCTGTTTGGAGAAAAGCACCATTTCTCGTATGACAGGTGTGTTCGCGGAATGGAGAGAGTCCTTTGGGGTCTGTTCAAAAAAATGGTCATTTCGGAGAGACTGGCTGTTATAGTTTCAAGAATCTACGATTATTACGAGGTGTACAACGGACTGTATATTTTTGTTGCTGCGGCTTTATTTGCTTTTCAGTTATATTGCGATTTTTCGGGACTTATGGATATAGTTCTGGGTATATCAGAGGTACTGGGAATTTACCTTCCGGAGAACTTCAATACTCCGTTTTATTCTGTTAATCTGTCAGAATTCTGGAGACGCTGGCATATCACACTGGGTGCGTTTTTGAGAGATTATGTTCTATATCCGATCCAGAGAAGCAAAGGCTTTAAGAACCTTCGCAAGTGGTGCAAAAATCATCTAGGCAAAGGATATGAAAAAAGATTTAATATTCCACTATATTTAAGTCTTCTTGTTTCATGGTTTTTGATAGGTCTGTGGCATGGCGGGGGATGGAACTATATATTCGGTGTAGGCCTGTATATGTGGGCAGTTATTGTCTTTGGAGAGCTCCTTACCCCGGTATTTGCGTGGATAGTGAGGGTTTTGCACATAAATACCGAATGTGCCACATATACATTTTTCTTAAGACTAAGAACCTTTATCCTGTTTATGTTTGGACTGTCATTTTTTAGGGCAAAAACCCTGAAAGATGGTTTTCTGATGTGGAAATCGGCATTTTACAGATTTAATCCATGGATTTTCTTTGATGAAAGCTTTTTTAATATGGGTCTGGACCGCAGAGAATGGGGAATTCTGGTTTTTGGAATGATTCTTTTGTTTATAGTCTCATACATCTCTCAAAAATGTGATGTCCGGGATTTTATCAAGAAACAGAACTTTGTTGCAAGACTTGCTGTATTTGCAGTTTTATTCGTAATGATTATAGTATACGGATACTATGGTGCCGACTTTAATGCAGCAGATTTTATTTATGGAAGATTTTAAGAAATGGACAGGAATTCTAAACTGATAAATTTCATAAAAGCAGTTATCATTATTGTTACGGCTGTCATTATAGTAGTCGGGACATCAAGAATCCTATTGCTTAAGAGTGAAGACGGAATCAATCAGTTTCAGGCGTTTTACAAGCAGCCTGAAAACTCAATTGATGTTATTTTCAGCGGTAGTTCCAAGGTATATTGTGACATAGCAACAGGGGTTTTGTGGGATAATTACGGGATTGCCGCATTTGATCTTGGAGGTGCGGAAGCGCCGTCATGGGTATCGTATTATCATCTTAAAGAAGCACTTAAAACCCAAAAACCGAAGGTTATATGTTACGAAGTTTCCGTTTCGGCAATGTATGATATGGTGACGCAGGCAAATAACTGGGCATCCGA
Source organism: Lachnospiraceae bacterium UBA4316 (assembly GCA_002394535.1). GTDB lineage: Bacteria > Bacillota > Clostridia > Lachnospirales > Lachnospiraceae > UBA2868. The sequence continues at coordinate 11,233 of DGUG01000190.1, read as the reverse complement.
CAATTCTTACGGAATGAAATGGAATAAAAATAGAATAGATCTTATTCGCGTCAATTCGGAAGAGAATGAATTCTATCCAAGGCTGAATCCATATAATATCATGCATGGCCGGTATAAGGACTTGGAAGAAAATGATTTTATAAACATAAGGGATACTGTAAATTACAAGGGATTTGACCCCAGAGAAAATGTATATGCGATGGATACACCTGAAACGGGCGGGATAACCGAAACAGAACCTTGTCTCGAAAAAGAGGAAGAATACATAGGTAAGCTGATTGAGCTGTCTGAAAGCGAAAATGTGCCGATTCTATTCTTTGCATCTCCATATGGAGTAAGTGAACAAGAGCAGAAGATACTGAACTATGTCGGATCTATAGCGGATGCACGGGGAATTGAATTCATTGATTTTAACAGAAGATATGATGAGATCGGAATGGATTTTTCTACTGATATGGCAGATACAGGTCACTTAAACTACAATGGAAACTATAAGTTTTCTAATTATTTCGGATCAATTTTAAAAGAAAAATATGATATTCCGGATCACCGAGGCGATACAAAGTATACATCATGGGATTGGGATTCTACGTTGCAGAAGTATGAAAGAAATGATCTGAATATTATTAATAGTGACAATGCAATGGATATTTTATCAATGACTCAGACAGGATATGTTGTTTTTGCGGTAAATGAAGGAAAAGCGACAGTTGTGGATAACGGAGAAGTTGTTGCTCAAGGTGAAGAAGAGTTCAGAATAACTTATAGAGTAAACGGAGACTCTTTTGTATTTGAAGAAAGAGACGGACAAAGTGAGGATGATAGATATCATGTTTGTTCTTTGTTTGTAAATGATAAAGAGTATAAAGAATTATATGGGAATCTGTTATTTATATATGATTCCGTACGACATGAATTTGTCAGAACGATCAATTTTTAAATATGGAAAAATCAAAACGTTTGGATTATCTTGATATGGCAAAAGGCATCGGTATTTTTTTCGTTGCACTCGGACATATGGAGGATATCGCTACGGGAACCCGTGTGTGGATATCTTCTTTCCATATGCCACTCTTTTTTATCATTTCCGGAATTCTGATGGCTGTAAAGGACGAGACTTCCAGAGATTTCAAAGAATCCGTAAAAAAGAGATTCAGAGGAGTTATCATACCGTATCTTTGGTTTTCGCTGAGTTATTTCATTATAGACATCGGAAATCTGAATATAGTTCACAATATTGATCTGCGCACTTTTATAGTTGATACGATAGATTCCGTAACATTTTACGGGATGAGTGTTCTGTGGTTTTTGCCGGCATTGTTTTTAGCATCGGTTGGGTTCTTATATCTTAAAAAGAAATTCCCTGATAAATATGTATTACCCGGAATATTTTTTATAGCGGCGATTGCGTATTTTATAAAGATTCAGTTTGCCAAATTGTATGCTGCACATGAAGACTCAATCATTATTACTTCCCTGATCAACATTGTATACATTTTCCTTCGGGCGGCTATTGCCCAAAGCTTTGTGGGAATAGGCTATTATACTAAGATTATTTTTGACAGAATGGCTGCCTCAAGGGCAAAAATCACAAGCTTTGAATCATCCCGTGGAGGCACGCTTGCTGTCGGGATCATGATGCTTGCCGTTAACATGGCTCTTGCGACACAGAACGGGTGTGCGGATTTAAGAAATATAATATTGAACAATGTGGTAGTTTATTATCTTGGAGCGTTCTTCGGATGTTTTGGGATAATACTGATATGCAAAGCTGTACCTGCAGTAAAGCTTATAACATATTTCGGGCGCAACTCAATTATTGTAATGGCCTGCCACATCAATTATTATATTTTATATGCAGGAATTAAGCTGGCGTGGCTGGTTGATTCGGTAAACAAACGTGCAAAGCATTACGTGTTTGTTGCGGTTGTCATGATAACGGTTTTTGCGTTGTCTGCGGTTGTAATAGAAGTGATTAACCGGTATTTTCCCTTTGTTCTCGGAAAGAATTATATAAGAAAGCCGGAGACGAAAAATGTCTGATACGAAAAAAAGACTTGATTATCTGGATATGACAAAAGGACTCGGAATGATACTCGTACTTATCGGGCATCTGCAGGGAGATTCGATATTTACATTTTCTCCGTATATCCAGCCTTTGTGTGTATTTATCTTTTCATTTCATATGCCCATGTTTTTTATCGTATCCGGAATCCTTCTGGCAATAAAAAACGATGAGGTTAAACCACTGAAAGAGGTTGCAAAATCAAGGTTTCGGGGAATCATGATCCCGTACTTATGGTTTTCTCTTTTTTACCTGATAGTGGTTGTTGTTGCACTTATTAAAGGTGAGATAGCGGTACAGACTTTGTACCTTAATATCTGGTATGTCATAAGCGGTTACGGGATGAATGTATTATGGTTCCTTCCGGCACTTTATCTCGGAGAGCTTCTCTTTATTTTTCTCAGAAGACGGATAAGAGATCATATACCGTTTACTACTGTTGTGGTATTGTCAAATGCGATAGTATATTTCCTGTCGTATTTTGTCGGGATTGCAAAATACCCGACTCCGTTTGCCGAAAGAATGCATGACCTGATAACCGTAATACTACGGCCCATCCTTGTGTGCGGCTTTATATCAATCGGTTATTATACACATAAACTTCTCAGGAAGGGATCACAGATAGGTGATTTTTTCAATAAGCCGGAATTAAACGAAAAGGGGAAGGTCAGCTTTAAATACAGAGCTGCATATATCGTTCTCGGATTAATGCTTTTCGGAGTCTGTTTCGGGCTGTTTCGGGTAAACAACGGAATTGATTTTCGCTCTCTGGCATTTAGAAATGTATTCTTCTTCTTCGTGTGTGCGCTTTCGGGAAGTTTCGGAATGATATCGCTGTGTAAGGGATTACCGAGAATACCGCTGTTCTGCTATTGGGGAATCGGGTCACTGATCTTCATGGCAACACATAACTCACAGACGGTGCTTACGTTTTCACTTAAGACAGCAATGTATGTCAATCAGTATCTGACAAGGGCGCGGGGATATATCTGCTATGCAATAGTTATCGTGATAATAACAGCTTACTCAACCTTTATGATATGGCTTATCAGACGATTTTTCCCGTTTATAATAGGAAAACCGTTTAAACTGCCGTGGAAAAATAATTAGTATAATAGGAGCATTTCTATGGATAAAATCATAACATCAAACGATCTTGTATACCTGTTCAGGATATTTCTGGCAATATGTGCCGGAGCGGTAATAGGCTATGAACGTGAACACAGATACAAAGTAGCGGGACTTCGGACGCATATTCTGATTTCACTGGCATCAGCACTTATGATGATAATATCCAAATATGCGTTCTTTGATGTTCTCAATATAGCAGGTTATTCCGGTCTGGGACTTGATGTATCACGTGTTGCTGCCGGAATAATAGCCGGTATGGGTATATTTTCAGGCGGAATCGTATTTATAGGAAAACGGGGAAATGTGTCGGGTCTTACTACTGCCGCCGGAATATGGGCTATGATAGGTATCGGAATGGTTATCGGTGCAGGTATGTATGCTGTCGGTATCGGGTCTGTCATATTTGTGGAGCTTGTACAGTTAATATTACACAGGGATCTTGCCATATATAAGCATGAGGTAGTTGCATCGATTACAGTAAAGCTTCCGGATGCGGACAGCAGTTATGACAGTTTTGCAAACAAAATGTCTGATTATGGGACGAAGTTGTACTCGATGAGATGGGAGAAGAATTCGGAAGGAACATTTACACTTCGGTGTGATGCGGTCTTTAACAGAAAATACAACAGAGGAGAAGTTCTGAAGATTCTCAGTAAGATAGATGGGGTTACCGGATTCGAGCTTCAGTAAATGCCGTTATTTCGGTTGACGCAGGGATAATATTTGTTTATAATTCAGATTCGGGAATAAGAGGAGTGTTGGGTCCCACCGCTAACGCGGTCCCCCCTATCAACATATGCAGACGTATCGAAGTGGTCATAACGGGGCTGACTCGAAATCAGTTTGCCGGGCAACCGGCACGAGGGTTCGAATCCCTCCGTCTCCGCACTGCAGGCCGGGCCGGAATCCCATGAACGGGGTTCCGGCCCGGTTTTATGCGCGATACGGCCGGCATGCGGGCATGCTTGCATGCACATAGGCCGGCCAACGCGACATCGAGTAGGAGGGGCCCCCCTCCTACTCGATCTGGGTGATCGAATTCGCTGAGGCGTCTTGTAATCTTGTTAATCCACGCCATGTATGTTAAAATAAAGGGTAGTTTTTTTGTGCTGAAATCAGTTTACTTTGTTGATGAAGAAAGAAAGCAGGCAGGCAGTACAATATGAGAAAAGAGAAGATGACGATTCGAAAAAAACGCGCAGGGAAAAGAACACTATCCGGAAAGCTGTTCCGGGCAGGTCTTTCCCTTGCGCTTTTTTTTGGTCTGAGTTTCGGGGCTGTGGCTGTACCTGAAGCATACCCGGGGGAGACGGTTTATGCGGAAACCATCTCCGGTGATGACAATGAGGAGATCAAGGTAGATCCTACGGGAAAGGGCGAGGGTTACTCTGCCGTTCTGTATGATAACACCAACGGTCTTCCCACGGCGGAATCCAACGCCATAGCGGAGACCTCCGAGGGCTTTATCTGGATCGGCTGCTACAGTGGTCTGATCCGCTATGACGGGAATACCTTCGAGCGTATAGATTCCACCACCGGCGTGACCAGTGTGGTAAGTCTCTATGTGGACAGTAAGGACCGTTTGTGGATCGGAACGAATGATAACGGCGTAGCCCTTATGGAGAAGGGTGAGCTCCGTATGTTTGACGATGCGGAGGGACTGAAATCCTCATCCATCCGCTCCATCGTAGAGGATCCCTCGGGGAACATTTATATTGCCACCACCAAGGGACTGGGAATGATCGACAGTGATCTGAAGCTCCACGCCGTGGATGAAACACAGATCAACGAGGAGTATATCTGTGAGCTTCGGATCACCAAGTACGGTATGATCTACGGTGAGACACTGAGCGGTGCTGTTTTTACCATGGAAAACGGCAAGGTGACAGGCTACTATGACGGAAATAAGCTGGGTATTGGGGTCATCACCACGGTACTTCCGGATCCGGACAATATCGGCTATGTCTACCTTGGAACAGAGGAATCTCAGCTGGTTTACGGCAAGCTGGACAATGGCCTGAAGAATAAGAAGGTCATTGGCGTTGCACCCCTTCGATACATCAATTCCATTGAGAAGTTCAAGGATGAGGTATGGATCTGCGCGGATAATGGGATCGGTTTCCTTCAGAACGGGAAATTCGTGAAGCTGGAGAATATTCCCATCAATAATTCCATCGATCATATGCTGACGGATTACGAGGGGAATCTCTGGTTTACCTCCTCCCGTCAGGGCGTGATGAAGATCGTGCCGAATCAGTTTACGGATATCTATGAATGGTATGGTCTTCCTTCGGCAGTGGTGAACTCCACCTGTGTTTTGGACAATCAGATCTTTATCGGCACGGATACCGGGCTTACGGTGCTGGGACGGGAGGAAGAGCTTAAACAGTTTCCGGTGATACGGGTCAATTCATCGAAGGAGGAGCTTAAAGAATTCCATGATCTGAAGCTGCTCCTTGAGGGCTGTCGGATCCGATCCATCATCCGGGACAGCAAGGATCGTCTGTGGTTCTCTACATTTTCCGACAGGGGCCTGGTGGTTTATGATCACGGAGTAGTTACCTGTATCACGGTAGATGACGGACTCCCCAGCAACCGGGTACGTACGGTTTGTGAGAAGAAGGACGGAACCCTCATGGTTGCCGGCGGCGGCGGAATGGCGCTGCTTAAGGAAGCGGGTGAGGGCTTTAAGGTACAGGAAAGCTTTACCGAACAGTCCGGGATCAGTAACCCGGAGATCCTGACCCTTGTGGAGGCGGATAACGGCGATATGATCATGGGTTCGGATGGAGACGGGATCTACGTGATCAGCGGGCACCAGGTGAAGCATATGGGTAAGGAGATCGGCCTTGGCTCGGAGGTGGTGCTGCGGATCAAGAAGGACGTATCCCGGGATATCTACTGGGTGATCACCAGCAATTCCATCGCCTATATGGACACCGACTATAAGGTAAATACCATAAAGAAGTTCCCATATTCCAACAACTTTGATCTGTATGAGAATAACAAGGGGGAAATGTGGATCCTCAGCAGCAATGGTATCTATGTCTGCAGTGTGGAGGATCTGCTCAGGAATGAAGAGCTTACGCCGGTATTCTTCGACAGGAACAATGGTCTCTCCTATGTGACCACAGCCAACTCCTATAGTGGGCTGACCCGTGAAGGCATACTGTATATAGCCGGGAATGCCGGTGTGGTGAAGGTAAATATCGATGATCCTTTGATGGGGGTAAACGAGATCAAGATGGCGGTTCCCTTTGTAGATGTGGACGGAACCCTGATCTACGCAACGGATGGGGGAACCATTCGTGTGCCCTCAGATGCTACCCGTGTGACCATTCACTGCTTCGTTTATACCTATTCACTGATGAACCCCCAGGTTACTTACTCTCTGGAAGGCTTTGACCAGACGACCACCACTGTGAAACGGTCGGAGCTGGAACCGGTGGCCTATACGAATCTGGACGGCGGGAATTATCGCTTTGTCATGCATCTGAAGGATGCTCTGGGGCGGGGAGATAAGGAGCTGGCGGTGACCATCGTGAAGGAGAAGGCCGTTTACGAGAAGGTCTGGTTCCGGATACTGGTGGCCGTTCTCGGCGTGATGCTGATCGCTGCTCTGGTTATCCTCTATGTTCGGCGGAAGCTGGCAAAGCTTAAAAAGAAGGAACATGAGAACAAGGTATTCATCCGCGAGATGATCGAGGCCTTCGCGAAGACCATCGATATGAAGGACAAATATACCAATGGTCATTCTACCCGTGTTGCGGAATATACCGCCATGCTGACGAAGGCGCTGGGCTATGACGAGGAGACCGTGGAGAAGTATTACAATATCGCATTGCTCCATGATATCGGTAAGATCGGCGTTCCACCTGAGGTGCTGAACAAGCCGGGCAAGCTTACGGATGAAGAATTCAAGATCATCAAGTCCCATTCCTCTCTGGGCTACCGGGTACTGAAGGATATCAGCATCATGCCGGAGCTGGCCATAGGAGCGGGCTATCACCACGAGCGTCCCGATGGGAAAGGCTATCCCAAGGGGCTTAAGGGAGAGGAGATCCCGAGAGTGGCACAGATCATCGCCGTAGCGGATACCTTCGACGCCATGTATTCCGATCGTCCGTATCGTAAAAGGATGAATTTCGACAAGGCCGTATCCATCATCAAGGAGGTTTCCGGTACGCAGCTGGAGGCGGATGTGGTAGAAGCCTTCCTTAAGCTGGTAGAACAGGGAGAATTCCGTGATCCCGAGGATCAGGGCGGCGGAAGTATGGAGGATATCAATAATATCCACAAGAAACAGCAGAAGGACGATCCGGGTCAGGATAAAACCGGAACAGAACAGACCGAAGCGGAAAAGAAGACAGAAGAAGGGGCCGGGAACAAAGGATAATGATCGCTTACTACGCAGCCACATTGGGAATATCGCTGACCTTATCACTTGTGTACGTGTTTGTCTGGCACAAGCATTTTGACGTGCATTTTACACTGCTTTTCACTTTTATTCCCATCAGCAATCTGGGCTTCCTCTATCAGGCGCTGTCCACCAATCTGCAGGAAGCCATCATGGCCAACCATATGGTCTATCTGGGGGGCTGCTTCCAGCTCCTGTTCATCATGATGTGTATTCTTGACCGCTGTAACATTGAATTCCCCAGGGGACTCAGGGTGGGGCTCTTTGTATCTACACTGCTTGTTTACGGTTCGGAGCTCACTGCAGGTTCCTCCGGTATCTTCTATACGGAGCTTGCACTGGAGCGGACGGAGGAAGGCTCTATCCTGGTGAAGGAATACGGGTTCATGCATACAGTCCTTTACGTGATGCTGGCGGTTTATTTTGCCATCAGTATCTGGGCACTGGTGTACAGTTATGTGAAGAAGAAGGACGTATCCAACAAGATCATCTTCCTGATGGCGATCCCGGAGGCGGTGTCGATCTTCTCGTATATCGGAACGAAGCTCTTCCCGTCCAGCATTAATCCCCTTCCGGCTACATACTGCTTTGCTGAGATATTCTATCTGATCATAGTAAACACCATCTGTCTGTATGATGTTTCGGAGACCCATATCGATTCCCTGATCGAAAGCGGGGAGTCCGGTTTCCTTTCCTTTGATTTCAAATACCGGTATCTGGGTGCAAATGCTGCAGCCAGGAAGTTCTTCCCCGAGCTTAATGAGGTGAAGGTGGATACACCGGCGGCGGACATTCCCTTTCTGGAAAGGGAAGCGGTCAGCCGGCTGAAGTGTTTTGAAGAGAATGAGGAAAATGATACATCCTTCTACTCCAGGGATGGACACACCTATCTCTTTGATGTGGATTACCTGTATGACGGGCAGAAGCGCCGGGGCTACCGGATCTTCATTTCCGATGATACGAAGAACCAGCAGTACATCGCCTTGCTCAACAGCTTCAACAATAACCTTCAGGAAGAGGTAGATGAGAAAACTGAACATATCAAGGAAATGCATGACAAGCTGATCCTCAGTATGGCGACGCTGGTAGAAAGCCGGGACAATTCCACCGGCGGACATATCAAACGGACCAGTGAATGTGTACGGTTTCTGATGGATGAGATCATGAAGAACAACCGGCTTCATGTGACCAACGAATTTCGTAAAGCCATCATCAAGGCTGCGCCGATGCACGATCTGGGGAAGATCGCCGTGGATGACGCGATCCTCAGGAAACCCGGAAGATTCGAACCCTGGGAATTTGAGAAGATGAAGATGCATGCGGCCGAGGGCGGACGGATCGTACATCAGATCCTGGAAGGAACCGATGACGAGTATTTCCGCAAGATCGCGGAGAATGTTGCGAATTATCATCATGAACGCTGGGACGGATCGGGTTATCCGGAGGGCCTGAAGGGTCTGGAAATCCCGCTGGAGGCCCGGATCATGGCCATCGCGGATGTGTATGATGCACTGGTCAGCAAGCGTGTATATAAGGAGAGTATGTCCTTTGAGGAAGCGGACCGGATCATCATGGAGGGCATGGGCAAGCATTTTGATAAACGTCTGGAGCCCTATTATGTGGCTGCCCGCCCGAAGCTGGAGGCCTATTACCGAAAACAGAATGAGGAAGCGGAAAAAATGGCGAAACCGGCATCGACCGAAGGATAGGTGGAACGGGAGAGTCGAATGGATGGTACGATGAAGCGGGAAAAGAATGTGATGTGGAACAGAAGAAGAATAAGGCAAAGCTCCGGCAGGGTTTTCGCAGCAGTACTGGCGGGGATCATGGCGTGCTCCATGACCGCCTGTGTAAAAAATGATAAGCCTGCAGAACCGGAGGAAATTGTTACGGAGAAGGCTGCAGGGGAATATACACTCAGCAATGCAGCGGCATCGGAGAAGACACAGAAGATCTACCGGTATATCAGTGAGAACTACGGAACGAACATGCTGAGCTGTCAGCAGGAATCCACCTGGATGGGATCTCCGGATTACGAGATGGACTATATACAGGAAACCACGGGAAAGCTTCCGGCCATGCGGGGACTGGACTTTATGAACAATGATTTCGACGGCGTGGTGGAGCGTTCAAAGGCCTGGGATCAAAAAGGCGGGATCGTGACCATCTGCTGGCATACCGGCGTATACGGCAGCGGTTATCAGGAAAGTCTGGATGAGGATCCGGATTTTGACCGGCTGCTCACCGAGGGCACCCCGGAATACGAAGGGATGATGAAGAGCTGGGATCAGGCGGCGAAGGCGCTGCAGCAGCTGAGAGACGCAAACGTTCCGGTGCTCTGGCGTCCCTTCCATGAATTCGACGGCAAGTGGTTCTGGTGGGGCAAGGGCGGAGGAGAGAATTTCATCCGTCTCTGGCAGCTGATGTATGATAAGTTCACCAACGAGTATCAGCTGAACAATCTGATCTGGGTACTGGGCTATTCCGGAGAAGTACGGAGCGGCTGGTATCCCGGAGACAGCTATGTGGATGTGATCGGATCGGATACCTACGATAATTCAACCAACGCCCGGGCCTGGAAGAGGCTCCTCAAGGTGGCGGATAAACCCATGGCGTTTCATGAGTGCGGAAATGTACCGTCGGTGGGTGAGTTTGAAGCTGCAGGCGCCATGTGGGCCTGGTTCATGATCTGGCATACGGATTATATCAAGGCCAACGATCCGGAAAACCTGAAGGCTGTATATCAAAGCGAGAAGGTGATCACGCTGGATGAGCTTCCGGCATTTAACTGATCACCCTCTGAATGAATAATGGAGTATACTCTTGGGATTAATTTATGGAGTTCATATACTGCAGAAATTTCTTTTTAAATGCTGCCCGGTTTCTGACGGACAGGTAAGCGGGATCTCCGGGAATGGTGAATTCAATCAGATCCTCCCCCACACGGCGAACATATTTCAGGTGCAACATTACGCCTTTATGCGACAGGGCAAAGGATACTCATTCAATTTCAGAGGTTATTTGATGGAATAGTTTGCCAATTGAAAACAAGGCCGGTTATCTTGCCGCGTTCCGAACTCTTCGGATGCGACAGGTAACCGGCCTTGTTTTATGCTGTTACGCACTTATGCCGAAGGTGCCACAGAAGCAACAAATCTGCATATTTTTATTGTTGCGTCGTTTCTGACCTTATGCTAAAGTAAAGTTGTTTCGTACAATTCATCACGATCAAAACAGAATATCGATTCGTGGCGCGTGACGTACGATCCTTTTTTATTGCCGAGTGACCGGGTGTAAATCCTTCTTTCGGTAATAAAAAAAAGGATTTTCAGATGAAACATTTTGTTGCGCGAAGAGTGTTTTCACACTCTGCCAGACCGCCTCCTTACTGGGATGCAACATGCCAGATACAGTTAAAAGTACATGGTTTGTTGCCTGAAAAATCAATGTTTTTTTACAGTATAAGGAGGTACAAAGAATGGCAATCGATATAAATACGATAACGATCAGGAATCATATAGTTTTTGCGCTGGTTATGCGCCGGAAAAAGCTGGCGATAAAGTGTCTGGAGCGGATATTAAATAAGAAAATAGCAGATCTCCAATATATTGAGTCGGAGA
>DGUG01000170.1 GCA_002394535.1 Lachnospiraceae bacterium UBA4316 | reverse complement strand
TCCTACAAACTTTTTACCCTACGCAACATTACAACACTATTTCTCTTCTCAGGCGTGTAGAATATATAGTCAGCTCTTTTACCGTTTTTCCGGTAATCTGTGAAAGCGCCAGTCCGTAATATTCCAGTTGCGCCCTGTACCGGTCGATGAGCATCTGTGGGCTGTCAACGCGGTCGGTTTTGTAGTCGACGATAGTTATACCGTCTTCTTCCGTAAAGTATGCGTCGATTATACCCTGCACAAGTATGGTCTCTCCGCTACTCTCTACTCCTATCACAAACGGCTGCTCTCTAAAAAGTGTCCCGGCGCTCTTTGCCGCCTTCATACGCTTTCCAAGGGATGAATTAAGAAAAGCTGCTACATCCTCCGCATTTATCGCATCCGCCTGCTGCCTGTCCATACGGTGAAGACTGTACATTTTCTCGACGTATTCTCTTACAGCCTCTTCGGTAACCCCCTGTCCTCTGCCGCTTTCATTCTTTCCGTCGCCACTTATCTCATGTAAGGCATCATCACCCGGATCTGCATCCGGATAGTCCCACAACTCCATGATTCTGTGGAACGCCGTTCCGTAAAAGGTTCCGCCGGTAGCATTTTCGCCCTCACGCCTCATAAATTTCGGAATGTACTTATCGGGCTCAGTCTCGCCAAACAGTCTCTCTCCCTCGGGAGCAAGGGACATACCTCTTGCGATCTGATCTTCAATAGCCTGATGTTTCAGGTCCGAAACCGACAGCTTCGCACGAAGTTCCGGATTGACCGGATAAGGATACGGCTCATTCACCCTTGCAAGATAACCCGGGATTTCGTTTGCAATCACCTCACTGTCAGCTTCTTTGAGTCTGTCTTCTTCTCTTTTTGCAGACCTTACGATAGCCAGAAGCTCATCCGTAGCCGACTCTTCCTCCATAACGTCCTCAAATCGGGCATTTACCAGGTCTTCATCTGTTCTGTATATGATATCAATATTATCAAACCCGTTATCATATGCAGCCTTTAGCATATCAAGGTACGATGATGCATTCTCCACCGACTTAATCTGCGAGAATCCCTCCGGCTTATCGCTCCCTACCATGATAAGCTTCTCTCGTGCCCTCGTCATAGCCACATAGAGCACCCGCATCTCCTCCGCGATGCTCTCACGTCTGTTATCCTCCCTGATAAGCAGTTTTTGTAGTGTTACTCCTCCGACTCTCCTCTCCAGGTCGGTAAAGTCTGCTCCAAATCCGTAATTGACACCCCAGATGAGCTTTCCGCCCTCGTCCTGCGTATTCCTACGCTTTTCGACACCCACCGCAAAACACACAGGAAACTCGAGACCTTTACTTGCGTGCATAGTCATAAGCCTTACTACGTCATCGGTTTCGCCCACAGTCTGTGCCTCACCGTCATCAATCGAGTATTTGCGTATCTGGTCCATGTATCTTACGAACTGGTACAGTCCCTTAAAACTTGTCCTTCCGAAATCTTCCGCCTTCGATAAGAGCATAGACAGATTAGCCATCCTCTGCCCGCTCTTATCCATACATTTAACAAAATCTCCGTATTGGCTGTCTATAAAATGCGACAGAATTCCATACACCGGAGTATAGGTTGACATAACTCTGTACTCTTCAAGCAGATTTATAAATGCAGCACACTTATCCGCAAGTTCTTTTGCATCCCCATCCTCATTACACCCGGCGGCAGCCTTTATCCTCTCGTACAGGCACTTCTTACCGCAGTCCGCTTCCTTGGAGAGCACCGTAATCATAGCCAGTTCCTTATCGGAAAATCCTCCGACAGGGCTTCTGGCGACTGCCGCAAGCGGAATATCGTTTAGCGGATTATCTACCGCAGACAGGAACGAAAGCGCTGTCTGGACCTCAACCGTTCCGAAATACCCCTCTCTTCCTGTAACCGCAAGGGGTATCCCCGCCGATGTGAACACATCACGGAATGCGCTCTCATATTTTTTGATGGATCGGACAAGTATCACGAAATCACCAAAAGATGCCGGGCGTGTGATTTTCTCACTTTTATCATATATAAGAAATCCTTCCCGGATCATCGTCATTATCCGGTCCGCTACGATATTAGCCTCAAACTCCTCATCGGACATTTCCCCGCTTTCCCCAAGGATCAGCTCTGTTCTGTACGAATCCCCTTCGCATGGAGCGTCGTTTTTGTAGCAGTCGGCACCGCACACGAGTCTTTCGTTGTCCCCGTACTCTATTCCTCCCAGGTCAGCGGTCATGATCTTCGAAAATACCTCGTTAACCGAATCAATGACTTCTCTTCTTGATCGGAAATTGTCGTTAAGAAGTATCCTGCGGTCCTTTCCCTCTTCCCTATATGTATTGTATTTCGAAAGAAAGATATCGGGGCGGGCTTGCCTGAATCTGTAAATGCTCTGTTTGACGTCCCCAACCTGAAAAACATTTCCGGGATCGTGTCTGCAGATAAGGGAGATCAGCATCTCCTGTGTCATGTTGGTATCCTGATACTCATCAACGTATATTTCGATAAACTTATCACGGTAAAGCTGCGCTATCTTCGGATTCTTGAGAATAGCGACTGCCATATGTTCCATATCGTTAAAGTCGATTATGTTCTTCTCACGCTTCTTTTTTTCATAAATGCGCATAAAATCAAGCACAGTGTCCGTAAAGGCTCTAATAGACGGACCCATGAGTAGCATATGCTCGTAGGAAGTCTTAAGGTCAAAGGGTGTCATGGATATAATCTTTGCCGCATAGTCTTTTGCGGCATCCCTTAGGCGCTTGACCTCCGCTTTTGCCGCAATCACCTCTTCGGACAGCTTGCTGTCGGATATTCTGCCAAAGGCCGGAGCCTTGATGCTCGAAAGCTCCGTACGCAATATGTCATATATACCGCTTTTTGCTTTTGCTATCTTCTCATCCGTTCTGCCAAATGCGGTTGTATACGCCTCGACATTCGCTTTGTAAGGCAGAAGTTCTTCATATTGTCCTATAAGGTCTAATGCCTCATCTGCCGCAGCCATGGCCGCACTAAACTTGCGGAGAAGGTATTCTTCCAGCTTCTTAACGGCAATTGAAGAGGCAAATTCATCAAAGGAGCCCGCCAAATATCCTCCCGCACACTCTTTTGCGAAGCTTTCGGGCTCCGGACTTGCCATAATAAAGTCATATACAGGAATGATAAGGTTCGCGATACCCGTATCGTTCTTCGCACCCGAGAAGCACTGTACCGCTTCAAGAAACGCCGGATCGGCCGTCTCATAAGCCGCTTCAAGACATTCCTCGAGAGCGTCCCGGCGTATAAGCTTACACTCATTTTCGTCCGCCACCCTGAAATCGGGGTCAAGTCCCACCTCCTCAAAGTGATCGGATATCACCTTCTTGCAAAATCCGTGAATTGTTGTGATTGTTGCGGTATGCACAAGAACGCTCTGTTTCTCAAGATTTGAGATGCTCCCGGCATCTGAGAGTGCATCAAGGCGCAGAATATCAAGCCGCTTGTCTATCGCATCCCTTATTCTGTCCTGCATCTCGGCGGCTGCCGCATTTGTAAAAGTCATAACAAGCAGACGGTCCACGTCAACGGGATCGTGCTCACTTACAATACGGCCAACTATCCTCTCGGTCAGTACCATTGTCTTTCCCGATCCCGCAGCTGCGGATACAAGGACATTACCATCTCTTATATCAATTGCCAGTTTTTGATTGTCAGTCAGACTCATCCCTTTTCCTCATGAGTTCGATCCATTCGGCATTTGTCCCGGAACCCTCTGTTTTGAATGATTTTTCTTCCGCCGTCCCTTTTATATTATTGCATATTGGAGAATACGGGCAGAAGGTGCAGTCCGGTCCCGTAAACCTGTGCTTTCCGTCAGGCTTAGGGATAGCAACGTTTCCTTCGACTATGCTGCGTCCCATATCTCTGATACAACGCGTCACATATTTCGACAGGACATCAAAATCATCAGCCGAAACTGCCTGTTTTGTGCTGCGAAGTTCTCCCTTTGATGTAACAGTTACCGGCAGCACCGAAGGATCTGTTGCAATATCCCTGTCCATCATTTCAAGCACTTCCGGGTCACTGTTAACAAGACCCCTAAGACGCAGATCCTTCATGATCAGCGTATTTATATCATCTTCCGTAAGGCCTTCCTTAGCCTCGACTATCGGATCATCCATATGATAATAGAGCACTCCCGCCGGGATTATTTCGGGACTTGTTCCTGTTCTTCCGGCCATATTTTTCTCAAGCCCCATTGCAGCGTTTAAATATACGAGAAGCTGGAGCTGTCTTCCCTCATATACGGCGGCAAGATCCATTTCGTGGTTTGATGACTTGTAATCTATGATCCTTATGTATATTCCGTCTTCCGTCTCAAATGTATCGACCCTGTCGATCCTGCCACGGAGCCGCATCACGTCCTCATCAGACAGTTTTATGGAAAGGGTATCATTATCGGACAGTTCATCAAAATCAACCTCGAAGTATTTCGGCGTAAATTCACCTTTCCTGATCTGGCTGCTTACTACAGATGCGCTTCTTCGCATGATCTTTTTGATGCGGTTTTCCATATACGCATATCTGGCTGAGGAGGAGAGCTTTTCTTCCCTGTATCGCCCGATTACAGCCTCAACAGCCTTGTCCATAAGCTCATTTCGCTCATCGTCGGGTATATCCGCCCAGTTGTACTGACCATCCGTCATCATCTGCGAATAGGTTTTCATCGAATCATGAAAAATGGTTCCTATATCCCGGGCTTCCAGTGAGAAAACCTCGCGCTCCCGAAGTGTAAGCCCGTATTCGAGAAAATACCCGTAAGCGCAGTTTGCGTATGCTTCAAGCCTTGTTATGCTTGTAACTATACGCTTTCCGTAAAGAGCGTGGGCAAGAGCCGACCCGATCGAATCATTTCCCGTATCTTCACGCAGAATCCCGTTCTTTATCATACCAAGCAGGCGTTCTTTATAGTTCTCATTTCCGATAAAATATTTAAGAAGCCCTTTTACCCTTTCGGCCTTCCGGGCAGAAATCGTTCCACGAAGCGCCGGATAGAGCATATCTGTTAAGGCTTCGAACGCCTCAGCCTCGTCGGAATACTCATCGGGAATATCGGGTATAGACTCAATGTCCATATCAGGAACTGCATTTTTAAGTTTCCTTATAATGTAGGAGGGTAAAAGCGATTTTCCGCCCGAAGATATTCTCGAATATGACACAAAGAGCTGCTCCGTAGGCTTATTTACAGCCATATAGATGTAGAGTCGCTGTGTAAATATATCTTCCTTGGCAGTCGGAGCAAGAGTAAGCTTATCGACAGACCCCGTCAGGTACTCTCTCTCGCTTTCATTGATGATACCGGCTGAAGAGGTAACCCTGGGAATCACACCATCATTGGCACCCACTATGAACAATGCTTTGATATCATTAAGACGGCTCCTCGTAAGATCCGCAACCTGAATATAGTCCATTCCCATGGGAGCAGATCCAATCCGGATACTGTCAAATCCTGCATCAAGAAGTGCCGCAAACCCTCGTATGTCCGTCCTCTCGTCCGGAATGAGTTCACACAGTTCATCGAGGACATTCATTATCTGAACGTATATCTTCTCGTATTCGGTGGCACTCTTTCTGTTTCCGGCTTCCAAAAAATCCTCCGCACTTGTTTTCAGCTTACCTTCGATTCCGTCGGACTCGATCATTTTGTAAAGTGCCGTCGAAAACTCTCTTATGGTGTATCTGCTACCCGCAGTAAGCTGGCCTTCAACTCCGAGGGCTGCTGTAAAACCGTCAAATCTCGCCACAAGCTTTTCCCTGACTTCATTTAAGAGCAGGAGTTCATCGGCTCCCACCGCTTGGGTAAGCGCATAAAACCGGCTGTGCCACGCCTTGTACCCCTTGATATTCGCGGCGAGGCAGTAGTTTTCGAGAAGATTTGTCTCGGCATCGGAAATATCGGTAAGATACGACTTTAGGAACCCGAATATCGATGCAATACTGTAATTATCAGCAAAAACGGATAAAAAAGACCGGATATATTCTATAAAAGGATTCAGAAGTACCGGCTCGGTCCTGTCAATAAAGTAGGGAATATCGTGTTTGCAGAATTCTCTTTCAATCGGATGACGGTAGCTATCTATATCCCCGGTAAGAATCGCTATATCTTTATAGTGATAGCCCTTGTCCCTGACCAGTTTTATTATACGATTAAATACCATCTGTATTTCTTCGTCGGGATTGCGTCCGGAGAAAAGATTGATATCTATGTTATTTAATTCGGGGGTGGTTGTCCTGTTTGTGTATACAGAATTCTTGTTTTGATTACATGTGTTATTAATATTGATTTTACAGGCTTTGTACGGATCATCTATAATCACATGTCGTTCATCGGCCATACGTCCGAGCTGATCCATAGTGTGTCTTGACAGATAAAATAACTCATGTTCTCTAATCGGTGCATTGGCATTGTTTTCTTGTATACAATCGTCATACAGCAGTGCCACATTCACCGAAAGGGCGTATTCGAGAAGCACCCCTATCAGTTTATTCTGAACCGGAGTAAAACCTGTAAAGCCGTCGAATACTATCACGCTGTTTTTGATCGTATCGGAACGAGGCACAAGGGCACTGACTGTGTCAAGTGTATCCTCCACTGTAGTATATTTATCTTTAATGTACTCCTTAAATCTGTCGTATAGAAATGCAACATCATGAAGTTTTCCGGCAAGAAGATTGTGCCCGTCCGCCGCGGCAAGATCCGATATCTCGTACGCTCTTTCCACAGATATACCGTACTGCATGAATTCCGAAATGATTGATTTCAGCTTGTCCGTAACCCCAAGTTTATCCAGATTGTTCCCAAATACAGCAAGTTCTTTTTTGTTCGCTGCCGCCAGCATACCGATAATCAGACTCTTTCCCATCTCATCAAGAGTCGTTACATCAGGTGCAAATGATCCGACTTCATCACTTATCCTGTGTGCCAGGCGCGTAAAGGAAAGAACATCCACGTTAAGTATGCCCCGGTTTGGAGAATTAAGAACAAGCTCCCGCTGGGTAGAGAGAGAGAACTGTTCAGGTACTACCACCAGATACTGCCTGCCCGGATTTTTTGCGGAATCTTCCAATATGAACTTCATCATTTGGCGGGATTTATCGCTTGTTGCGCCGCCAAGCCAAAACTTAAGAGACATAGATAGGTTGTAAATAATAATTTAAAGTGATATACTACGTTACGTTGTGTAGCTGGGGGTGACCGCAGGCGGTCTGAGATTAAACCCCTTGAACTTGATTTCGGTTGATACCGACGTAAGGAAGCGAGGTAAAATTATGAAACAATCATTTTCTGTCAAGGGATTGGCAGTTGCCGGAGTGTGCATTGCTTTGGCTTATGTCTTATCCTTCATCAAGATCTTTTCCGCACCGCTCGGAGGGAGTGTAACACTTCTGTCAATGTTCTTCATCTGCGTAATCGGCTATTTCTACGGATGGAAGTATTCTCTTACCGCTGCACTGGCATACGGTATTCTTCAGTTTGTCCAGAAGCCTGAGATATATACGCCGCTCCAGGTGATAATTGACTATGGATGTGCATTTACGGCACTTGGAATTTCAGGATTCTTCAAGGATCAAAAACACGGCCTGCAACTCGGATATCTTGCCGGAGTTACCGGAAGATTCATATTTGCGACTATTTCGGGCTTCGTATTCTTTGGCGAATACGCTCCGGAAGGCTGGAATCCTCTAATTTACAGTATTTGCTATAACGGTGCCTATATCTACATCGAAGCAGCCATCACTCTTATAATCCTGGCTGTACCGGCTGTAACAAATGCCTTAAATCGCGTCAAAAATACTCTTGTTTAAGCAATTATGCCGTTTATATGTTAAACAGCATATCACCGTACTGCGGGAGCGGCCACATTTCCTTGGCCGTAAGCTTCTCCATGGCATCACATGTCTTGCGAAGCTCATTCATTGCAGGGATCACAGAATCCCTGTAATACTGCCCGCGGGCAAGATCATCCTTAAAATCACTCTTGGCTATAAGTGTTTCGAGAAGAACCACATCCGTCAGTGCCTCGTCACAGAGCGTTGAAAGATTAACTGCTGTCTCTTCCTCCATGTTGTGAGGTATCGGAGCCTTTAGTTTCTCTGCTACGGAAAGCTTGGTCTCAAGATCAGCAAACAATCCTCCCACATATGCACTGACTGCGGGAAGAATCTCTTTTCTCGCCATATCGATCATCGTATGAGCCTCTATATTGATGATCTTGTTATAGGAATCGAGAAGAATCGCATAACGGCTGCGCATCTCTTTTTCCGTATATATGTTATGGCTCGTAAACAGTTTAATGTTCTTCTCCAGCAAAAATGTGGGGAGTGCATCAACTGTTGTTTTGAGATTAGCCAGTCCCCTGCGTTTTGCCTCTTCCTCCCAGACTTCCGAATATCCGTCACCGTTAAAGAGGATACGTTTATGTTCCCTGATGGTTTTCTTGATCAGTTCGTTGAGAGCTTTTGTGAAATTCTCCTCTCCTGCCCTCTCAAGTTCATCGGCAAACTGCTTCAGTTCCTCGGCCATGATCGTGTTGATTACCGTATTTGCGCCGGCTATTGACTGTGAGCTTCCCACAGACCTGTATTCGAACTTGTTTCCGGTAAAGGCAAAGGGCGAAGTACGGTTTCTGTCGGTTGAATCCTTGGGAATTGCCGGAAGGACGGAGACTCCTATCTCCATCTTGCCTGAGCCTGACCCGGCATATGATTTTCCGTTTTCGATACAATCAAGTACTTCCGCAAGATCGTCTCCTATGAAGACGGAAACGATCGCCGGCGGCGCCTCGGCAGCCCCGAGACGATGATCGTTACCTGCAGATGCCACACAAACCCGCATCATTTCCTGATATTCGTCTATTCCCTTTATCATTGCCGCAAGGAACAGCAGAAACTGTGCGTTTTCATGAGGTGACTTTCCGGGCTCTAAGAGGTTAACTCCCGTATCCGTCGATATTGACCAGTTGTTATGCTTACCGCTTCCGTTCACGCCCGCAAAAGGCTTCTCGTGAAGCAGGCAGACCAGCCCGTGCTTTCCGGCCACATTCCTCATTATCTCCATCATAACCTGATTCTGATCCGTGGCCTGGTTGGTCGTTGTATATATAGGTGCAAGCTCATGCTGTGCGGGAGCCGCCTCATTATGTTCGGTCCTCGCATATACCCCGAGCTTCCACAATTCTTCGTTAAGTTCCTTCATAAACGCCGATATTCTGGGCTTGATGGCACCGAAATAATGATCATCCATCTCCTGTCCCTTCGGAGCCGGAGCGCCAAACAGCGTCCTTCCGCAGAAGATCAGATCTTCCCTCCTGTTGTAGAGTTCCCGGTCAACAAGAAAATACTCCTGCTCCGCACCGACAGTTGTCAGGACATGCTTTACCTCGGTATTTCCGAACAGACGCAATATACGCATTGCCTGTGTATTGATCTCTTCCATTGAACGAAGCAGCGGGGTCTTCTTGTCAAGAGCCTCTCCTCCGTAAGAGCAGAACGCCGTAGGAATACATAAAACCCCGTCTTTGACGAATGCATAGCTTGTAGGGTCCCACGCAGTATAGCCTCTTGCCTCAAAAGTCGCGCGTAGTCCGCCCGACGGGAAGCTCGACGCATCCGGCTCGCCCTTTATAAGCTCCTTGCCCGAAAACTCCATGATAGCCCGTCCGTCCGGCTGCGGTGAAACAAAAGAATCGTGTTTTTCCGCGGTTCTTCCCGTCATAGGCTGGAACCAGTGTGTAAAATGGGTAGCACCTTTTTCTACAGCCCAGTCCTTCATGGCAAGAGCGACTGCATTCGCGACGGCGATATCCAGTTCCTTGCCGTCCTCTATAGTTTTATGCAGCGACTTGTATGTCTCTTTTGTGAGTCTCTCCTGCATCACGGCGTCATTGAACACCATACTGCCGAATATCTCGGGAACATTTATCATAGCTTTAAACCTCTCCTTCAAAAACGGTCACGGCACCGCCGGTCATATACACATGGTTATCTCCCGAGCGGTCCCAGAACACCTCAAGGTCTCCTCCAAGAAGATGCACGGTGACTTTTTCGTCCGTTTCCCCGTTAAGCACGCATGCCACAACAGTTGCGCATGCACCGGTGCCGCAGGCAAGTGTCTCTCCCGCGCCGCGCTCCCACACACGCATTCTTACGCTGTTTCTGTCGATTATCTGTACAAATTCCGTATTTATGCGGTTAGGAAAGCACACATGATTTTCAAACTGCGGCCCAAGTGTTTCTACCGGTATCCTGTCTACTTCCTGAACCTTTATCACACAGTGGGGATTACCCATCGATACGCATGTTGCCTTATAGTTGGCATCCCCTACATACAGATCGTGCGCTATTATCGCATCACAGCCGTCAGAAAACATTGCCGGTATCCTGTAGGGTTCAAGAATGGGCTCACCCATGTCAACCCGCACTTTGTTTACGGCAAGACCGTCCTTACGCTTCGAAAAGCTCCTTCCGGTCACATCATTTACTCTCTCGTCACCGACTTCGACCCTGATCTTCTTGATCTGTCCGCCGGATAAGATGTTCATCTCCTTCTTGTCAACGATGGCATTGTCATATACATACTTGGCAACGCATCTGATACCGTTTCCGCACATTTCCGAATAGGTCCCGTCGGCATTGTACATCTTCATCTCACAGTCCGCCTCCTCGGACGGGCATATGAAGATCGCCCCGTCTGACCCTATCCCTTTGTGCCTGTCGGAAAATTCCTTCGCGAATACCCCCATATCCGCAACCGTCTCTTCGAAACAGTTCACGTAGATATAGTCATTTGAACATCCGTGCATTTTCGTGAATTTCATGATTTTCTCCCCTCTTATCTATATGCC
The DNA here is from genome assembly GCA_002394535.1 of Lachnospiraceae bacterium UBA4316. Lineage (GTDB taxonomy): Bacteria > Bacillota > Clostridia > Lachnospirales > Lachnospiraceae > UBA2868. The sequence continues at coordinate 1,044 of DGUG01000170.1, read as the reverse complement.
GCGCCCCTTTATGCGGCTATTTAATCCCAAGTTTACGCCCAAGTGTCCTGAGTTCCTCGGTTGAAAAATCATATGCCTTGTTGCAGAAATGGCACTTAAGCTGAAGCGGCTCTCCCTCGGCAATGATTTTCCCCAGTTCATCCCTTCCCAGGCTTATTATCACCTTTTCGACCCTCTGACGGTCACAGTTGCAGTAAAACGCAGTGTCTATCCTGTCAAGTATCTGAAGTTCCATATCACCAAGGATTTTTTCAAGTATCTCTTCGGGAGTATGCTCATCTTCAAGCATCCGTGTCATTGACGGAAGCTGCGTAAGCCTCTCTTCGAGCATTGTAAGTTCTTCGTCGCCGGCCCCCGGCAGAGCCTGTATTATCAGACCGCCGGCCTCCTTTACCGTATTATTCCTCTCCATCAGCACACCGAGTGAAACTGCCGACGGCACCTGCTCACTTGACGTAAAATAGTATGCAAGATCTTCGGCTATCTCACCTGAGATAAGTTCTACCTGTCCCACATACGGGTCCTTGAGCCCCATATCCTTAATAACCGACAGATATCCCTGCCCTATGGCACCCGAGACATCCAGCTTTCCCTTGCTGTTAGCCGGAAGAATCACATCATTTACAATCGGATAACCCTTAACCCGTGCCTTCGAATCCGCAGTCACGGTTATTCCCTTCATAGGCCCCGAACCGCGAAGCTGCAATGTCAGAATATCTTCTTCGCCCTTTTGCATGCTCCCCATAATGGCTCCGGCTGTAAGAAGGCGCCCCAGCGCCGCAGTTACAACAGGCGATGTCTCATGACATGCCCTGGCATATTCGGTTAATTCCCTTGTCGTTGCGCAAAAAGCCCGGATGCTTCCGTTTGCGGCTGTTGCGCGCACAATATAATCTCCCATACAAGCTCCAGGTGAAATTGGGGACGGTTCTTTTGACACTCTTTTTGTCCCAATCAGAGAGCAAAAATCGCCCCAAACACTCCCATACTAACAATTCCCATGATTATCCCGGCCAGAACAACTCCAAGCATTACCGCGATAAC
>DGUG01000061.1 GCA_002394535.1 Lachnospiraceae bacterium UBA4316 | reverse complement strand
GATGAATTTTCGCGGGATATATGAGAATGTGCCGTTTTGGGCAGGCGCACATCATGAACTGCTAAACGGTGCGGGATACCCGAAAGGGTTGTCGGGAGAGGATATTCCGAATGAAGTAAGGCTTCTTACTATTTTGGATATCTATGATGCGCTTACGGCGGAGGATCGTCCGTATAAACCGGCGATTGCGCCGGGGAAGGCATTTATGATATTACACGATATGGCATCTGAGGGAGGGCTTGACGGGCATCTCCTCGGTCTGTTTGAAGAAAGCGGGGCTTGGAAGCAATAACGAAATATAAAATAATGTTTGCATTATGCCACGTACTAGTGTTTCTTATCAAGGCTATAATATAAATCGAAACAGTGATCATGAGTTCGTAATCTCACCAGCTTATACCGTGGGTGGAACTACATATTCTAACTTCACGACTGCAGGTGATTTGGCAAACGCACTAAAAAATATAAATTGGTAATTGTGAGGTTCTTTGTTTTGTATTCAAATGTTTTAGTCATCTGTTGCGTTCTAAATTAAAAAAGCGCCGGTGTATTTTATCACCGGCGCAATTAATGTAGTGCTCTCCGAAGTTATTAAGCTGATGTCATGATTTTCTCGTTAAGCTTGAGTACTTCGCTGTCAAGATGATTGATCTTGAGTTTTACGATCTCATAATCGGATAACCGGTCGGAATTATGTCTGATATCATCAGAAAGATTTCTACCAAGCTTTGTTTGCCACTCGGTGATGATTGATATTGCAGGTCTTATATCGTTCTCGACAGTAAGCTTTAAATCTCTGATATCACTTTCTGTCTTGGCGAGACGGGACTCAATTTTTTCGAGACGTTCGTCGGTGCGGTCAAACCGCGTATTCATTTCCTCAAGAATTGATAGAATTCGTTTCTCTTCTTCCATAGATAAACCTCCTTTTTGAATAGTGATGGGGAACAAAAGACTTTGAATCGTAACGTCTTGTTTGAAATGTGGTAAAAGAATACAACAAACTGATCTTTTTGTTAATATCGGAATAATGAACAAAAAAGTATGGTAGAATATCACATAGGCAAATGATTTTTTGTGAAAAACTGACATAAATATAATTATAGGGTGATACTGTAAATGAAAAGATATAAACAATACAAAAGTTTACTTCTATCCCTGCTGGCGGCAGCGCTTGTGACGTTAATTATCAGTGCATTCGGCGGTGTGCAAAGGATGGACAGGTGGCTTCAGGATGCCCTGTTCCAGAGTCCGAAAGCTCTTGACGGGACGATCATTGTAATAGGAATAGATGACCGTGCCCTTGAGGAGATCGGACCGTACAATACATGGGACAGAAGTGTTATGGCATCCGCACTTGAAGCACTTGCTGCAGATCCGGACAGGAGACCGGCTGTCGTTGCGATTGATACTCTGTATACCGGAGAGGGCAACCCCGAGGCAGATATGCGTCTTGCAAGAGCAGCCGAAAATCTCGGTAATGTCATTACCGCCTCTTTTGCATCGATAGGAACTGCTGTAGTTGAAGGAGAGGGCGGAAATCTTATGTACGACCGCAACGCGGTGCTGGGGTATTCACTGCCTTATAAAGCACTTAAGGATGTGACCGTACAGGGGCATATCAATGCCATGGCGGATGAGGATGGAATTCTTCGACATGCACTTCTTACGGTTTCGCCGGACAATACGGATGTTTATTCCATGGCTTATACGGCTGCGAAGAATTATGCCGACAAGGCCGGGATTGAGATTTCCGAGCCACCGGCGAGGGATGGAAATTATTATGTATCTTATTCCGCACTTCCGGGAGGATTCTATGACGGATACTCAATTTCCGATCTGATAGACGGTGTAATCACACCGGATGATTTTGAAGACAAAATAGTATTTATAGGACCCTATGCAGTCGGACTTCAGGACACCTTCTTTACTGCGATAGATCACGGAGAGCAGATGTACGGAGTAGAGTATCAGGCTAACGTGACGCAGATGATACTTGACGGGGAATACAAGAAGGAAGCAGGAACCATTATTCAGACGATTATCCTGTTTATTGTATGTGTGACATCTTTTATGATTTTTCAAAAGACGGGGATCAGAATATCGAGTGCAGTGGCGGCTGTACTTATTGCCCTTGGCATAGGGATTCCCTACATACTTTACGGGATGGGATATGTTACGCATCCGCTGTGGATACCTGCGGGTGTCTTTGTTCTGTATCTGATCTCAATAGGTATACGGTATGCACGCTCTGTTGTTGAGAAGCTTCAGCTTACCAGGACATTTGAACGTTATGTGGCACCCGAGATTGTAAGAGAGATATTAAAAGAGGGAGAAGAAAACCTCTCGCTCGGCGGCAAGTTGTGTGATATAGCTGTGCTCTTTGTTGATATCAGGGGATTTACTACGATGTCTGAACACTTAAGCCCGGAGACGGTAGTTCGCATTTTGAACAAATATCTTACGATGGCCAGTACGTGTGTGGAAGAGCATCAGGGAACGCTTGACAAATTTGTTGGCGATGCCATGATGGCATTCTGGGGCGCTCCACTGCCACAGGACGATGCGGTATATAATGCGGTGATGACGGCTA
>DGUG01000023.1 GCA_002394535.1 Lachnospiraceae bacterium UBA4316 | reverse complement strand
GGGATCACCATCCTGTATCCGCAGGATTCTCCTCTGTTAAGGGTTGTGCTGTGTGCAGTATATGAAGGCTTAAATTCCCATGTATCAATATCCATTTCGCCCCGCTCCAGTCTCACTGATGTATCATCTTCAAGGGATACGACGCAGAAGCACTCGGGTGTATCTGTTGAGAATTCTACAGGATAGGGGAGCAGTGCGGCAACTTCCTCCGGAGGCGTATCCATAACAAATGCCACTGCATCCTCCGGTGCCTGCCGCATGAACTCATCCCATCTATCTTCGGTCGGGTATCTTAAATAATCGGCATACCGGTACATAGCCGTATCGTCATTATCAACATATTCCGTATATGTATTGCCGCCGATAGTTTCTATCGTGATCTCATCACCTGATGTGTTGTATTTTATATCGTATATTTCATCATCGTCACTTCCCGAATAAACAATATGATCCTTGAAGTTATATACATCCCCCATAACACTGTAGACAGCGGTTGTTATATCATCCCCGCACCAGGTCAGGTTTGTGCCTCGTATCCTCTTTTCGATATTTCCGGTATAGATATTTACTAAATAGTACATACCAAAGTGTGGATTAATATGACAGTCCGCAATTATCCAGTCCCCCGTCTGCCACACATCCATAACGGCAGTGGATCCGTCGTTAAGCTCCGCAATATCGTATGTCTTCCCGTTTACGGTAAATGAACGGTCATCATGGCTGAAGCTGACATTGATATCATCCACCACTGTTGCGGGCAAATCAGCTTCGTCGCCCTCAGGCGTTATGCTGACCCATGTTGAGTCTGTATCTGAATCTGAATCACTCACCTTGGGAACGTCATCCTCGATTTTTGTGGGTAATGACTCAGTTTGATTTTCATAAGCTTCGCTGCCTTTAATGCAACCCGAAAGGGCAAGCGTCATGCCTAAAACTATTAATATGCGTGCTGTTGACCGTTTATTCATTTGAATTCCATCCTGATTTTATTTTTTTGAACGTAACATATACATTGTCATTTCGCAATAGAAATCTCGTGTTTTGTGTGATAAGATTTATATTGATTCTAACATATAGACAGGGGAAAGGGATTGGAATGAAGAAAACAATAATTGCGTTTACGCTCATAGTATTTCTTTTGGCAGGTTGTGGCGGTACAGGTTCAAAACCGGTTGCCGAAGAGGTAAAAAGTGAGGCGCCAAAGGAAGCACAAATAGTAGAAGAGGAGCCTGCCGTGGCCGAGGAAGAAGCTTCGTCCGTACAGGAGGATGAGACTGAGCAGGAGGCTGAAACCGTGGAGGAGGATGAAACTGAGCAGGAGGACGAAACTGTACAGGAATCTGATCCGGTGCGGGAGCTTCTGGACAGGTATATGAAAGATCCGAATACGAAGGACTTCAAATATGTTATGTATGACGTTAACGCAGACGGGATCGAGGAAGTCATCTTCACAGATAATCAGGGACGTATTGCTGAAATATACGGCACAAGAAATGGAGAGCCGGTGGCCACGATTGCGTCTTCGGACGGCTTGGAGATAACGCTGTATCCGAAGGGGATGCTGAAGTCTCAAACTGTCGATGGTGCAGAAAATTCGGTAACCGTATGGTATCAATATTTTGCCGAGTGGGGTGATTTTCTGCCTGTATTTGAGGAACTCAACGGGGAATACTATACATACTGTGCCTACGATCTTAGTGAGGATGAAATAGGGCAGATCAGTAGCTCCATCGCCGATACAGGAGACTATCCTGCCTGGATAAACGAGTGGGGAGACAAAATCACTCAAAAAGAATATGACCGCATTGTTCCAAAGGATGATCCGGTTGCACTTCTCGAGCCGGACCCCCTCTCTGACAGGGATGCCCTGGATGTGATCCCGGAATATCTAAGATACGTCAATGCGCCTGATGGCTATGCAAATCTTCGTACAGGTCCCGGCACGGAATATGAGTCCATATGCAAGGTGCCCCAAGGGGATGATCTGGAGGTTTACAGAAAAGAGGCCACTTCCAAGAGTGGAAAAAAATGGCTGAAGGTTACGTATTTAACGGAAGAGGATACCGCCGAATACGGATATGCATGGCTGAACGGCTGGATGGCTGAGTCACAACTGGAATAAATAAGTGAGGTCAATACAAGCTATATGAAAATGTATCAGGTATCAACATTACAGGCCTTAATGCTTGGATATTCGAGGGCTGTTATATCAGTGAACGAGTTGCTTGACCACGGCGACATCGGACTGGGGACATTCACCGATGTTGATGGTGAAATGATCGTACTGGACGGTTCATGCTACAGAGCAACACAGACCGGAGATATCGCAGCAGCCGAACCTGAACGGGGCGTTCCGTTTTCTACCGTTTGCAAGATGAAAGACAGCAGACCGATAGAATTTGGCTGCGTGAACAGCATAGAGGAATTGAAGGCGGAACTAAATAATATCATTGACTCTCATTTCGGACTTAACAGTATGCACATGGCCCGTATCGACGGTGAGTTTGAAGTCGTTGACGCCAGATCGGAGTCAGGATATGAGTCTGTTCATGTGGATTTAAAGACGATACTGGGGAAAACCCAGAAATCATTCAGATTCGAAAAAATCGCCGGAACCCTTGTCTGCGTTTATTTCCCGGATTATATGGACGGAATAAACGCGGCAGGGTGGCATCTGCATTTTATATCCGATGATAAAAAGCATGGCGGACATGTGTTTGACGTTATCATGAAATCCGGGAAGGGACAGATTTCTAAAATCAATGAAATAGAAATCAAACTTCCGGATGAGCCGATGTTTGACACATATTCCTTAAAACAGGCATCGGAGGATGCAGTAAAGGCTGTTGAACAGGGTAAGGGAGAATAAA
>DGUG01000178.1 GCA_002394535.1 Lachnospiraceae bacterium UBA4316 | reverse complement strand
AACTGTCTTAATGCAGAGCAGATTTCCTGGCGGACTCCTGGGTGATGACTTGGGTGATGACTTTTACAATCGCACAGAATCAAAAAAGCTGAAAGTCCTGATAAATACCGGACTTTCAGCTTTTTTTCAGCAGGGGATGAGAGAATCGAACTCCCACCAAAGGTTTTGGAGACCCCTATCATACCATTTGACCAATCCCCTATATGTAGATAGGAGGATCCCACGAAGTGGGAGGAGCCTGTCTACACGTGGAGCACTTCGCCGTCAGGCGACTCTAATGTGCGACACTCCAATTAGACTACCACATATAATCAGCCGCTGTCAAGGACTAGAACCTCATAATGCCTCTGGCCATGTTCTCTTCTTCCTCTTCACGCTTCTTCTGCATCATGACCTGATACTGGTTAAGTGTCTCCTGTTTCTTCTGCTCGGATATTGCCTTTGCCATGTCCAGATCCTCTAATCTTGACCTTGATGACAAAGTATTCTCGGCTGCATAATCGTTGTATCTTATAGCAGACTCAAGGGCATTTGTCTGGGCTCCCATACTGCTTCTCGATTCGGAAACCTTGGAAATCGCATCGGTAATCCTGCTCAGATCAAACTTTCCTGTAACGTTAAATCCTTCGATACCCAGATCTGCCAGTGTTGAGCTTACCATCTGTATCTTCTGTCCGGTTCCGTCGGGCTTTGTAGCCAGATCAATATCTGCCATGCTGCCGTCAAGTATCTTCATCGTATTGAATTCGGTACCCTTTGCAATGCCTTCAATGTCCGACAGGAGCTGGTCAACTTCACTCTGGATGGCACCAAGCTCTTCACCGGTATTAAGCCCGCTGCTTGCCTTAACACCGAGTTCATATATTCTCTGAAGATCATCACCTATCTGTCCCAGAGCACCGTCGGCAATATTAAGTAATCCGACACCGTCCTTGGCATTCTCGCTTCCGACAGTAAGTCCTGTCTCCTGACTGTTCATCTTCTCGGCAATGGTAAGCCCTGCCGCATCATCGGCAGCCGAATTGATCCTCTTGCCGCTTGACAACTGTGTATAAATACTGCTTGATGATGAAACTCCGCTTATCTCTGACATTTTTCATCCCTCCCGCTTATAGCAAAAGCCGTCAAAGTGTTACCTTGGGACTAAATTGTAACATTTAATTATCCTGCTGGCAACTATGTAAAATTATCCTGATCCTTGTTCCTAAGTCTTCTCTCGATGTTATTTCAAAATGTCCGTCATGCTTGTCCACGATCCACTTTGCAATGGACAGTCCGAGCCCCGTTCCTCCGTAGCTCCTTGCCTCGTCCGAACGGTAGAACCGCTCAAACATATGCTCAATGTCCGACTCTTTCATACCGATACCGGTGTCCTGAACCTGCAGGTAAACATTCTGCCCCGTATCGTATCCTACCGACAGTATTATCTCATCCTTTTCCTTCGTATATTTTGCCGCATTATCAACAAGTATCCTGACAGCCTGCTTGATGAGACCTTCATCCGCCATAACACATACGGGCTCCGTCGGACATGAATACTTGTAAATATGCCCTTCGTCGATCATAAGCGACTCCTCGTAAACGCTCTGCATCATCTCAGACAGATCCACCTTTTCAACGTTTACAACTGTTCTGCCGGCATCTCCCCGGGCCAGAAACAGGAGCTGTTCAACCAGATGTTTCATATGGGATGACTCGTTCTGAATAGCCGTTATGGACTCGTCGAGAACCTTCTCATCTTCGCGTCCCCACCTTGCCAGCATATTGGCATAGCCTTCTATTACCGCTATCGGCGTCCTCAGCTCATGGGATGCATCATTTACAAATCTCGCCTGCTGCCTGTTACTCTCCCTGATCCTTGCAAGGAGGGCATTCATTGCCCGCTCTATCCCCTTAAGATCTTCGTCATTAAAGGACAGCTTAGCCTCGTCAGTGGGCTCTAAGCTTGTGATTTTCTCCTCTATCAGGTGGTATTTGTCCTCGGATAATTCGAACTTCGATATTTCCTCAACCTTGAGGGCAAGCTCATCAAGGGGCTTTAGTATCCTCTTCACCCGTCTCTTTTCGTGAGAATAGGAGATAAGGTCGCCAAGCATCTCTATGGCAAACAGTGATGCGCCGAAGGACAGTATAATCATCGCCGGGGCAAAAATCGCTTCCGAAAGTATGAGCTTTCCCGTTGTATTCGCGTACACGGTATAGCGCATTGTGGAAAGCACTTCTCCAAGCTCGTTTGCAGAGTCAATATTCCCGTCAAAGGGTGCTACCGAAATCTGACGATTTCGCTCCGGAAAGGGGACAGACGTATCCACCATGTATTCTCTTGCCGCAAGCCAAACCACCATCATTACGATCATCCAGAACAGTGTCTGACCGAAATGAATTCCTATCTTCATTCTGACCCGCTGGTTTGCGAGACGCTTCCTGATCGATTTTACGCGGCCTCTGGCTGTGTTATTCTGATTTGATGACATAACCGACACCTCTGACCGTTTCGATCATTTTGACATCAAAGGCTTCATCTATCTTGGAGCGCAGAAACCTCACGTATACATCCACAATGTTGGTCTCCCCGACATAATCGTAACCGCATACTTTTTCGAGCAAAGTATCCCTTGTCATAACTATGTCCAGATTGGTCAGAAAGACCTTCAGCATTTCAAACTCCCTGTTTGTCAGGGTTATCTCCTTACCGTCATATGTTACGCGATGCTTTTTCTCATCAAGAACAAGGCTCTTCCAGCGATGGATTCCCTCCTGATCGCTACCGGTTACATGTTCGGTATCCCCGCTTCCGGATGCGCCCTGCAAAGCGGCGCCCGCAGGATGAAGTTTTAGCGCAACTCTTATCCTTGCCAGCAGTTCCTCGATAGCAAATGGCTTCGTTATATAATCGACTGCCCCGGCATCAAGTCCCGACACCTTATCCATAACCGCATCTCTCGCCGTAAGCAGTATAACGGGAGTATTAGGTCCCCCGGAATTGTTGATCCTGCGTAAAACTTCCAGGCCGTTAAGGCCCGGAAGCATTATATCAAGTAAAATCAAATCATATGAGTTAGTCGTCGCAAGCTCAAGTGCTTCACGCCCGTCACCGCTCTTTGTGACCTCATACCCTTCATGGATCAGTTCGAGCTCTACGAAACGTGCCAGCTTTTCTTCGTCTTCGACTACAAGAATATGTGACATATCAGGGATCTCCTTCCCAAGAAGTACGCTATCGGAATTTACAGCTTGTTGTACTCTTCCTTAACCTTATCGGCTGCCTCGGAAACCTTGTCGCATACATCGTTGGCGAATTTCATCTCGTCAGCGCCCTTAAATCCGTACCTGCATCCGAAGAACAGTGCCACAACCATAATGATAAGTGTTACATGCCATGTTAATGCGAGAATGATGATAAATACCCAGATGGGAATATTTATAATCGTTTCTTCCCCGCGCTCCACAACAAAGTAGTTTTCACAAGATTTGTGCCAGAGCACTTTGAGCTTATCGGTAAATGCGTTACCCCTCTTCTTCTCTTTCTTCTCCTCGGGCTGATCCACAACCACAAGCTCACGGCTTTCCTTTGTGCTGTATGTCTCCTTGCGGGTCTCGGCCTTGCCCTGCTTCTCAAGAAGGATCATCGCATCAAGGAGATCTCCGTTTGACTCTTCAAGCGCTGCCTTTGCCTCTTCGAATGTTACGTTTGCTTTTTCCCTTAACTTTTCAACCTTTTCAAAAGTATCCATTTTTTTACCAACCTTTCGTATTCTGTGATTTCCCGTATTGCGCTTTCTTACGATCGTTTTGAGAGCCACGCCATTAAATCTCTGCACCACCCTCAACGCAATATCAATATACCGAAAGATTCTTAATTCATCTTTTAGGAAAGATTAAAATAAAGTTAAAAATTAATTATCTTCCAGATCCTCTTCAATAATGCGGATATGGACATCATCAAGCTGCTTCTTGTCTACTGTTGACGGTGCGCCCATCATTACATCCATTGCCATCTTGTTCATAGGGAACGGAATGATCTCACGGATACTGTCAACCCCTGCAATAAGCATGATCATCCTGTCAACACCGGGAGCGATGCCGGCATGTGGCGGTGCTCCGTAGCAGAATGCGTTGTACATTGCGGGGAACTTCGCCTTCACATCTTCCTCCCCAAGACCTACTATGGAAAATGCCTTTACCATTATCTCGGGGTCATGGTTTCTGACTGCTCCCGAAGACA
>DGUG01000081.1:9074-9310 GCA_002394535.1 Lachnospiraceae bacterium UBA4316 | reverse complement strand
CTCTTGTGCGCCCCGGTATGTCCGGACGGATGTATTCCGGTACATGACGGTAAGAGGGATGATTTTGATATGGATCACTGTAAAGGGTGCGGAATATGTGAAAAGGCATGTCCTTTCGGTGCCATAACAATGACTTGCTGATAGAGGAGATAGATTATGTCAAAAAAAGACCGAATGTCGGGAAATGAAGCCGTAGCTTATGCGATCCGTCAGGTAAATCCTGATGTAATGCCTGC
>DGUG01000081.1:0-8941 GCA_002394535.1 Lachnospiraceae bacterium UBA4316 | reverse complement strand
AGATGGATACGGAATTCATTCCGGTAGAGTCTGAGCACTCTTCCATGAGTGCGGCGGTGGGAGCCGAAGCGGCAGGAGCAAGAAGTATGACAGCTACGTCCTCATGCGGACTGGCATTTATGTGGGAGGAGCTTCTTGTTGCAGCTTCAAACAGGCTGCCGATAGTTCTGACACTTGTAAACAGAACCTTGTCGGGTCCGATCAATATAAACTGCGACCACTCGGACGGAATGGGAGCAAGGGATACCGGATGGATACAGATATACGCCGAGAACAATCAGGAAGCTTATGATAACTATATTCAGGCATTTCCGATAGCGGAGGACAAGAGAGTTCATCTCCCGGTAATGGTATGCCAGGATGGTTTTATAACAAGTCACGCAGTACAGAACATCCTGCTTGAAGATGACGAAGACGTAAAGGAATTTGTGGGAGAGTATCATCCGGAAGAATTTCTGCTTAATCCCGGCAAGCCTGTTGCGGTGGGACCTTATGCCGTATCAAATTATTCGATGGAAGCCAAATACAATCAGGAAGCGGCTATGATAAGATCCAAGGAAGTTATCAGGGAAGTTGCCAAAAGATTTCGCGAGAAGTTCGGAAGAGGATTTGACTTTTTTGAAGAATACAGATGCGAAGATGCCGATTATATAATGCTTATAATGGGAAGTGCGGCAGGAACGGCCAAGCAGGCGGCAGACGATCTTCGGGACAAGGGGATGAAGGTCGGAGTGTTAAAACTCCGTGTATTCCGCCCGTTCCCGGCTGAAGAGATCGCAGCAGCGCTTTCCAAATGCAAAGCGGTAGCTGTAATGGACAGGTGTGAAAGCTACAACGGTCACGGAGGACCGCTTGCAAGCGAGGTTCCGGCAGCTCTTTTCATGAAAAAGGTTAATACGGAGGTCGTAAATTATGTGTACGGCCTTGCGGGACGTGATTTTACAACCGAAACGGCAGCAGGCATTTTCGAGGAATTAAAGGATGTTGTCGAAAACAAGAAGCAGGTAAGACAATGTAGATATGTCGGACTCAGAACGAGAGAGGGACAATAAATGGCAGGATATAATCTGAAAGAAGTAATGAGCAAGCCCGAGAGGCTTTCCGCCGGGCACAGAATGTGCGCAGGATGCGGAGCGACTATAGGCATACGTGCGGTTTTGAGGGCACTTCACGAGGGAGACCGGGCTGTAATAGGAAATGCCACGGGATGCCTTGAAGTATCATCTTTTATGTATCCCTATACGGCATGGGAGGACAGCTACATACACAACGCCTTCGAAAATGCCGGAGCAACTTTATCGGGTGTTGAGACAGCTTACCGGGCGCTTAAGAAGAGAGGAAGGCTGCCTGAAGATGAGAACTTTAAGTTCATCACATTTGGCGGTGACGGCGGTACTTATGATATAGGGTTCCAGTCGCTTTCAGGAGCAATGGAGCGGGGACATGACATGGTTTATGTCTGCTATGACAACGGTGCCTATATGAATACCGGGATTCAGAGATCCTCAGCAACCCCGCAGTTTGCCGATACAACCACAACACCGGTAGGAAAGAAGAGTAACGGTAAGGTTCAGACAAGAAAGGACCTGGCTGCCATAATCGCGGAACATCATGTTCCCTATGTTGCCCAGACAACGTTTACTAAGGATTTTAAGGATATTCATATCAAATCGGAAAAAGCTATCTACACCGAAGGAGCGGCGTTCCTTAACGTGCTGGCGCCCTGTCCCCGTGGGTGGAGATACGAAACATCCGAAATCATGAAAATATGCCAGCTTGCCATTGACACATGTTACTGGCCTATGTTTGAGGTCGATCACGGTAACTGGCGTCTTACATATGAGCCGAAGAAGAAACTGCCGATTGAGGATTTTCTGCGTGAGCAGGGAAGGTTTAAACACCTGTTTAAGCCGGGATGTGAGGATCTTATTGCACAGTTTCAGGAAGAAGTAGACAGAAGATGGGAAGATCTTCTATTCAGATGCAACAGGTAAGGTGGTGTAAAGTTTTCTATAAAAACTTTACAGCACGTAGGCCACGCCTCAGCGAAGCTGAATTCAAATGGCGTGGCTCTCAAGATAACGGAGGTGTTATATGGAAAACGGTCTGTTTAACAACAAACATATCATTTCGTGGCTTGAGTATTTCTCAGAGAATACGGATATAGATCTTGAACATGTGAAAATACTTGATATTACAAGGAAAAATAAGAATCTGATACCGACCTGCGAAGTGCACAGATGTGTTCTTGTATTTACCGAAGCCGGACATCCTGACATTTTCTACAGAATGTATAATGCCGGACTTGGTGAATGTAAAGTCATTTACAACGAAGGAAGTGATCCGGCAGGTCCTATCAAGGAAGACTATGTCAGTGACATGATCGACCGGGGTATCAATGCATCTGCCGGAATGATAATCCTTAATCCCAACGCAAGGGCAACCATGAGATTCGGTATTGACAACAGGACGCTTGCAAAGGGGAGCGTCAAGTATGTGGGGAGCGAGATAAGGGCTGTTATACTCTCCAAGATGCAGATCGAGGAAGGCAAAAATATCTGTGCGATTTCTGCCGAGTCTATTGTGGTTGAGGCGGGCCTTCTTAACGGTGAGGGCGAAATAATAGCTGTTGAATACAACGGAAATGACAGGAATGCTCTTGAGGAAAATGTTGAGCAGTTCGGACTTAACAATGTAACGATAATAGACCATATCGATGATGAGACGATGAAGGATCTTCCGGTTCCCGACGTAACAATGCTTGTTGCAAGCGCTTCAATGGAACAGGAAATTGAATGTCTTCTTAAGATCAACCCGAAGATGGAGTTCGTAATCTATACCCTTGATTTTGTGGTTGCGGCATCGATGATCGAAAAGTGCAGGAACTTCTGTATATCCGATCCGGAGATTATACAGATCAGTGTTTCGAAGGTTACGAGCAGACACAATGTTGATACACAGCCCGCACCGTGGATAATATCTTTCAAGGCCGGGGAATGAAATGATAGATTTCGGTGAAGTTAAACTTTTAAAAGTAGCGGCCGTTACTTCGATAGGTGCATTTGTTGACGGTGGAAGGGAAAAGGACATACTTCTTCCTTTTGCGGAACAGACAAAAAGGGTTTCCGAGGGTGAAGAAGTTCTTGTAAGCCTTTATACCGACAAAAGCGGAAGGCCTGCACTGACAATGAACGTTTATGAAAATCTGTCCTGCGAATCTCCCTATAAGGTAGATGATAACGTAAAGGGCAGAGTTTATCAGATAAGCAAAAGATTCGGAGCATTTGTGGCTGTTGATGATAAGTATTCCGCACTTATCCCGGCCCGGGAGGTATATCCCGACATTCATATAGGGGATATTGTGGATGCAAGGGTTACGCATGTAAGAGAAGACGGGAAACTGACACTTTCGGCCCGCAAGAAGGCATATATCCAGATGGACGAGGATGCTGCCCGCATCATGGAAGTGATAGATGCATATGAAGGGGTTCTTCCGTTTTCCGACTCGGCATCACCCGAGGTTATCAGGCAGAAGTTCGGAATGAGCAAGAATGCTTTTAAACGTGCCATAGGAAAACTGTACAAGGAGCACAGGGTAGTGATAGAAGAGAATTCGGTTAGGAGGATATGATGGAAAAAAAGATAATTGCAACTGACAAGGCACCGGCAGCTATAGGACCGTACTCGCAGGCAATCGAGGCAGGCGGTTTTGTGTTTGCCTCAGGTCAGATACCGGTTGATCCGGCAACGGGAAATATTCCGAATGGGATTGAAGCTCAGGCAAAACAGGCGTTGACCAACGTTAAGAATCTTATGGAGGCATCGGGCCTGTCTATGGATAATATTGTCAAGACATCGGTATTCATCAAGGATATGAATGACTTTGCCAAGGTAAACGAGGTGTATGCGACATTTTTTGAAAATGATTTTCCGGCAAGAAGCTGTGTTGAGGTAGCCAGGCTTCCGAAGGATGTATTAATAGAGGTGGAAGTAATTGCAGCAAGATAACCCAAAGAATAAAGCAAGTGCACTTGGGTGGCTCTTTTTTATCTCCATAGCCGTGCATGTTATGTGTTCTGTTGCGGTCAATATTTTGGAGCAAAAAGGAATATCGATTCCGGTTGAATTTAGTCTTATAATTTCGGAACTTGTGATATTTATCCCGGCTTTAATATACGTGATCACTAACAGGCTGAGCTTTTCGGAGGATCTCGGTTTTAGGGGTGTAAAACCCGGAACCGCACTCATAAGTGTGTTTATGAGCTTTCTTGTCTGGGGTGTTGGGTCGTTTTTTAATGTGCTTTCCCAGATATTTGTAAGCAATACAATGGTTCAAATGAGTGATACACTTCTCGGAGGTTCAAGTGTGGCAGTATGGTTTTTGGCATCCATATACGGTCCGTTTTGCGAGGAATTTATATTCAGGTCGGTCTTTAACAGGAGATATGAGCTTATTATCGGACCTATGAGAGCCGGCCTTATATCGGCACTTTATTTTGCTCTTGCGCATCTTAATTTCAATCAGGCGGCATACGCTTTTGTTCTCGGAGTGCTGTTTTCTGTTATCAATAAGGCCGCAGGAAGTGTTTATCCGTCTATGATAGTTCATATGTGTATTAACGGATGTAATATGCTGATGATCATGGTAATGACCGGCATCACCGAAGAAATCGGGTCTTCACAGGATCTGGCTGCTGCTGCCGAGGCTGCAAGGGGAAGCGATATGATCTATATTCTGCTTGCAGTAACACTTGTTGGTGCAATCATCAGCTTACTGATACTGATTCCGTGTGTGGTGTTTATCTCCAAGCACGAGAACAGATTTGAAGAACTGGTTTCCGTGTTCAAAAAAGGACAGTCCAAAGGACGCTGGCTCACATTCTCATCGGCATTTGCTATATGCTTCACGCTGTTTATCATGTTCGGACTCAGGCCGCTGTTGTCCGCACTGGGAATGTAATGAATAAATATGACGGGAGAAAATGACGATGGATACATTAAAACAGATCACTAACCCTTATCTTCCTTCCTGGGAATATATACCTGACGGGGAGCCCTATGTGTTTGGTGACAGAGTATATGTCTACGGCTCACATGACAAGTTCAACGGGGATGTTTACTGCATGGGAGATTATGTCTGCTGGTCAGCGGATGTAAATGATCTGGGCAATTGGCGTTACGAAGGTGTTATATACAAAAAATCGGACGATCCGGCCAATACCGACCTTCAGGGTAATCTGTATGCTCCCGATGTGACGGTGGGACCCGACGGAAGATACTATCTTTACTATGTACTGTCCAATTGGGGAATCGTATCGGTTGCCGTATGCGACGAACCTGCAGGTAAATATGAATTCTACGGATACGTTCATTATGAGGACGGAGTAAGGCTCGGAGAAAATGAGGGCGACGAGCCCCAGTTTGATCCCGGCGTGCTGACGGAAGGTGATGTGACGTATCTCTATACCGGATTCTGCCCGATACCTGATAACGGAAGACACGGTGCCATGTGTACCGTTCTTGGGCCGGATATGCTGACCGTAAAAAAATCTCCTGTATTTGTTGTTCCCGCAACACACAACAGCATAGGAACGGAGTATGAAGGTCATGCGTTCTTCGAGGCGCCGTCTATCAGGAAGAAGGATGATCTGTATTACTTCATCTACTCTTCACAGGTGTGCAGAGAGTTGTGCTATGCCACAAGTTCGAGACCGGATGGTGATTTTACATACAGAGGTGTTCTCGTCGATAACGGGGATATAGGAACGGATACATACAAGAGAGCGGATATGCCGGGAATGTATTGTGCAAATAATCACGGAAGCATGATCCGTATACTTGATCAGTGGTATATTTTCTATCACAGACATACGAACGGTACAAATTACAGCCGTCAGGGATGCTTTGAGAAGCTTGTTCCGAAGGGGGATTCCGGTTTCTATCAGTCCGAGATCACTTCCTGCGGTGGTACACCTTTTACCGAGCCGGGATTTTATCCCGCATATCTTGCATGTAATCTGTTTACCGATGAGGAAGAGTTGTATGTTCCCTGGTCGGGATGGATGGATGACAGGTTTCCCAAAATCACACAGGAGGGAAGGGACGGAGACGAAGTTAACGGCTATGTTGCAAATATGAGAAACCACGCAAGAGCCGGATTTAAGTATTTTGAATGTAGGAATACAAAGGTTACGTCGGTCAGGACAAAGGGTTATGCCAACGGGCGTCTGGAAGTCAGAACCAAATGGGACGGAGAATTACTGGGCGGTTTTGATATAGAATACGCGAATGTGTGGCATGACATCCCGGGAGATATAAAGCTTCCGGACGGCGTGAACAGTCTGTATTTTACTTTCGAGGGTGAAGGTTATCTCCAGTTCGGAGGATTTGCCATAGAATAAAAAAAGGTTTGATCACGGGAGTGATCAAACCGCTACATCAAAATTGGCGCCTATCGCAGGATTAACGGATAATTCCATCGCCTTTGTCAGGCTGTCGATCTCGGAAGCTGCCACATCAAAAGATGCTTCAAGCATGCTCGTGCCGACTGCCGACATAACATTTTCATGCGCCATGGCCATTGAAATATAAGGTATTGCATCGATACTTAATTCCATATAACATGCTCCTTCCTGTAGATTCAGTATGATTATAACACATTATCAGCAGAATAAACAACTGTTATGAGAGATTTTTTGGATAAGAACGAAAAAAAGATTATATTTACCGGCTTTGTTTTTCTATCGGCGGTTTATCTGTCGCTTGTATGGAACAATAATGTATGGATGGATGAGGCATTTACAGCTTCACTTGTGCACACCGATTTTCGTGGAGTAATAGCAAGGTCAATGGCTGATACTCTTCCACCGCTGTACAACATTATACTGAAACTGGCAACCGATGCGTTCGGATACACGATTCCGGTTATGAAGATAACATCGGTTATACCGATGATTTTAACTTTATTCGTCGGAGCAACCGTTGTGAGAAAGAGGTTCGGAATACGCACGGCACTCCTGTTCATGCTGTTTATTACTTTCATGCCGCTGTTTATGTATTATGGTGTAGAGATCAGAATGTACAGCCTTGGGTTTTTCTTTGCGACAGCCTCGGGAGTATATGCTTATGAGATCGTCTGTGAACCATCGGCAAAGAATTGGACAGTGTTTACGCTTCTTTCAACGCTTGCGGGATATTCACACCACTTTGCGTTTGTTACAGTGGCATTTGCCTATTTTTATCTGCTTTTGTATTTCATATTTTTAAAGAGGGACAAACTGAAAAACTGGTTTTGGTGCCTTTTTGCAACGTTTCTGTTGTATTTGCCCTGCCTTATAGTGACCCTGAAACAGTTTTCGCGAGTTTCGGGCTATTTTTCAATGCCGGATATAGATGCTGCTATGTTTTTCCAGTATTGTGTATATCCGTACATTATCGGTATACGTCCGGCATCACTGCTTTGCGGTCTGCTCATGCTAAGCTCCCTTGCAGTCTTTGTAAATAACGTGATCCGAAAAAAGAATTACAGACCTGCGGAAATATTTGCGATATGCTCTTTTTCGGTATATTACGGTGTTTTGTTATTCGGAACGGTAGTTTGTGCGGTTATGGAAGCAAATATATTTGTTGACAGATACCTTTTCTTTGCTGCCGGATTATTGTGGCTCTTTGCCGCAATTATGCTGACAGAATCTGATAACATGTTTTATGCTGCGGTAACGACATCTTTGATAATAGGCATCTGTTCATATTCTGTAGAGTATAAAACGGAATACGGCAACAGTGCGGATGAAGAGATTGCCTTTTTGCGGGATAACATCCGTGAAGGGGACGTGTATTATTCGATAGGCGGTCATGAGGAGATGCAGAATTGCATACCGTTTTATACGTATGTTGATAAGCAGACGGCTGAATTGACGTTTGTATATCCACTCGAAGAAGCAGTAAAAGAATCGGACAGAAGAGGTTCAACCCTGTGGATTACGGTACTTGATGGATTCGAGCCGGATGATGAGCAAATAGAGCTACTGAAAGATAACGGTCTGTCGATGATAAAAATGGCTGATTTTGAATTTGACAGATATAAATGTGAAATGTACAGAGTTGACAGATAAATATTTGTGAAAAAGTGCCAAAAAATCTTTTCTTTTTTGTCAATATGTATTAGAATAATCGATATAACGTCTGTGGGGGTTAAACAGACATATGAACGAAGGAGAAAGGTATGATTTCAAATCAAATACTTCAGAGTACCATTGAGGGGCTTAAGGGTATTACGAGGGCGGAACTGGCGGTAATTGATGTTGACGGCAAGGTGCTTGCCTCGACGTTCAATGAGACGATTAATTATCATGAGGCTGCAGCGGGGTTTACGCAGTCGCCGGCGGACAGCCAGGAAATATCGGGGTATCAGTTTTTTAAAGTATATGATGAACTTCAAATAGAGTATATTCTTGTTGTACAGGGGACCAACGAGGATTCCTACACGATCGGTAAAATTGCGGCTTTCCAGGTACAAAATTTACTGATCGCATACAAAGAAAGATTTGACAAGGATAATTTCATCAAGAATCTGCTTCTTGATAACCTTCTTCTTGTTGATATTTATACTCGTTCTCAAAAACTTCATATAGATGCGGAAGCGCGAAGGATTGTTATTATTGCACAGACCCCTTCTGCCAAGGAAGTTAATGTTCTTGAGAATCTTCGTACTTTCTTTAAAGCAAGAACCAAAGACTTTATTACAGCTGTTGATGATAAGGGAATCATCATCGTAAGGGATCTTGCGGCAAATGAAACATATGAGGAAGTTGATAAAGCCGCGCGCCAGATACTTGAGATAGTAAGTAAACAGACCGGCAGGGATTGTCACGTTTCGTATGGTACAATAGTAGGAGAGATCCGCGAAGTGTCAAGGTCTTACAAGGAAGCCAAGATGGCT
>DGUG01000036.1 GCA_002394535.1 Lachnospiraceae bacterium UBA4316 | reverse complement strand
CCGCCAAAGGCAGGGGGGATACGCTTGATCATGTATTGTTCTATGGCCCTCCGGGACTTGGCAAGACCACACTTGCATGCATTATTGCCAATGAAATGGGTGTTGGCATTAAGATAACAAGCGGTCCGGCTATTGAAAAGCCGGGTGAGATCGCTGCTATCCTAAACGGTCTGTCCGAAGGCGATGTACTGTTTATCGACGAAATACACAGACTTAACAGGCAGGTTGAAGAAGTGCTGTATCCTGCCATGGAGGATTTTGCCATAGATATTATGGTAGGGAAAGGCCCTACCGCCAGGTCAATAAGACTTGATCTTCCGAAGTTTACCCTTGTGGGGGCTACTACAAGGGCAGGACTCCTTACGGCTCCTCTAAGAGACAGGTTCGGAGTTCTCAGCCGTCTGGAATTCTACACTACGGAAGAACTGGCAACAATAATTGGTAATTCAGCCGCTGTATTAAATGTTGATATCGAGCCGAAGGGAGCATTTGAACTGGCCAGAAGGAGCCGTGGTACTCCCAGACTTGCAAACAGACTGTTAAAGAGAGTCCGTGACTTTGCCCAGGTGCGCTATGACGGTGTTATTACGGAAACAGTGGCAAGGGAAGCCCTTGATCTGATGGGGGTTGATCCCATGGGACTTGATTCTGCAGACCGGAATCTCCTTCTTACTATGATACATAAGTTTTCCGGAGGACCTGTGGGGCTTGATACTATTGCTGCTTCCATCGGAGAGGATTCCGGAACAATATCAGATGTTATCGAACCATACCTTATCCAGAACGGATTTATAAACCGCACTCCGCAAGGCAGAGTCATAACCTCGCGATGTTATGATCATTTTGCAATATCCCCTCCTGAAGCGTAATGATTTAAAGGTTGTTTTATTTTAACGATTTGGTTATAATCCTATATGTATTATTTGTTTGGAGGATAAGATGATCGGAAATAATGATATCGAAGTCGTTATAGGAGGTAAGGTAGTTACCCTAAGCGGTTCCGAGAGCGAAGAATACCTGCAGAAAGTTGCATCGTACATAAATAACAAGATCGCCGAATACAATAATGTTGACTCTTTCAGAAGACAGCCGGCAGATATGCAGAATGTTTTACTGCTCCTTAACATTGCGGATGATTATTTCAAGATAAAAAAAGAGATCGATTCTCTTCATGATGAGATAGATGCCAAGGATCGTGAACTGTATGATCTTAAGCATGAGCTTATAGCTTCTCAGATTAAACTTGAGAGCAGAGAAAAACAGATCAAGAGTTTTCAGAGTAAATAAAGGAGAGGATGTCGGAAGGCATCCTTTTTTAGTACAACGGGTATCGGACGCAATCTAATAGATCATGGAAAATAGAAAAGTTGAGTTATTATCACCTGCGGGGACATACGAGTGTTTTCTGGCGGCTGTTGCCGGCGGGGCGGATGCGGTATATCTGGGCCTTAATAAATTCGGGGCAAGAGCAAATGCCGGGAATCTTTCGACGGATGAGCTTTTGCGGGCACTTGATATCGCGCATATTCGGGGAAGGAAGATATATCTCACCGTTAATACACTTATGAAGGATGGTGAGATCGGTGAATTGGGTGATTTTTTGTACGAACCGTACAGATCCGGTCTTGACGGGGTAATAGTACAGGATATCGGTGCTATGTCTCTTATTCATGAATCGTACCCGGATCTGCCCATTCATGTCAGTACACAGGCAGCCATAACCGAAAGTGCGGGAGCGGAGTATTTAAAATCATTGGGTGTTACAAGAGTTGTTCCCGCCAGAGAGCTGTCGCTTAAAGAGATAAGCAAAATGAAGCAGGAAACCGGGTTAGAGCTTGAATGCTTTATACACGGAAGTATGTGTTATTCGTATTCGGGGAAGTGTCTTTTATCTTCGTTTATAGGGGGAAGGAGCGGCAACCGGGGACGATGCGCCCAGCCCTGCCGTCTGATGTATGAGGGCAAATATCCCCTAAGTCTTAAGGACATGTGCACCATTGACATTCTTCCCGAGCTTATCGGAGCGGGTATATCCTCTTTTAAGATTGAGGGGAGGATGAAAAGCAGCGAGTATGTTTACTCAGTGACTAATATTTACAGAAAATATATTGATATTTATTATGACTCGTCAGATTACGCTGTAAGTGATGATGACCGCAAAAGGCTGATATCTGCCTATACAAGGAGCGGTAACTGTGACGGGTACTATTTCAGGCATAACGGACGGGAAATGGTAACTCTAAAGTCTTCCTCCTATAGTACCGAAACCGATAAAAGTCTGCCGGATGTTAAAAGCCTGCTCCCCGATGTGGATATTAACGTTAAATGTACTATCAGGTGCGGTGAAAATGCAGTAATAACCATATCCGACGGTGTTAACGAGGCAACGACGGTTACCGGTGTTATTGCCGATAAAGCACTGACCAGAGCCCTTAGCATAGATGAGATAACAGCATCACTTAGAAAGTGTAAAGGGACGGGATTTTGTGTCAAAGAATGTACAGTCGAATGTGATGATGATATTTTTATCCCCAAAAGCAGATTAAACGAGATCAGAAGGCAGGGAATTGAAGAATTCAAAAGATCTGCCACAGCGCCTTATAAACGTGAGATTACAGGTGGTGTTGTAAGTGTCGGAAGCAAAAATCACTGCTTAAGCATTCCGGAATCCGACAGGGTAAAAGTCATCGCAGCCATTTTGAACAGGAAGCAGCTAAAGGCTGTATTATCAAGTGAATGCGACGGGGTTGCGATACCAATGGGGGTTTTTCGTGAGTGCAAGGAAGACCTAAAGGCCGCACCCGATAAGGAATTATATATAGAATTGCCTTACATAATAAGGGAAGAGGGGCGCGAAAACAGCAGGGTAAATATAGAAAGATTTGTTAAGTACGTATTGGATAACTTCCCTGTTGCCGGCCTTTACGCATCAAACTTAGAGACTGTCAGGATTCTGTCAGGACTTGACAATAAGCCTTTGATTGTTGCCGATGTTTTTTTATATGCTTATAATAATGAGGCATATGATTTTTACAGAGAAAACGGAGTAGACAAGACCACGGTTCCCTTTGAATTAAACGGAAGAGAGCTCATCAAAAGGGGAATAAAGGGAGAGGAGATTATCGTTTACGGCAGGGCACCTGTGATGGTAAGTGCCAACTGTACATACAAAACTCTATACGGTTGTGATTCTCGTACAGGAGAGGGTATGTACCTTACCGACAGAAAAAATGAAAAGCTGTTTGTAAACCGTATATGCAAAGAGTGTACGAATGTGATCTATAACAGTGTTGTAACTTGTATTACCGACGAAGAGGCGCTGTTTGATGAGATACGTCCGTCATCCGTAAGGTTTTGCTTTACCGACGAAGATGGGGATGAGATTAAACGTATACTTGACAGATATTACAGCCTTCGAAACGAAAACGGATCTACAAGGGAACAGCTGATTAACAAATACACAAGAGGACATATAAAAAGAGGAGTCGAATAAGGGTGGACAGGATAGTAATAGAAATATGCAGATATCTAATAATCATCTGTATGTCTGTTTATACTATACAGTGCTTTGCGGTTTTCAGATTTTCAAATGAGTACGACCGCAAAGGTATATATCTGCGCCAGAATTTCTTTATGGTTGTGATACATTTCATGTCCTTTCTCTC
>DGUG01000038.1 GCA_002394535.1 Lachnospiraceae bacterium UBA4316 | reverse complement strand
ATTCTGCTTGAGAGAGCCGCATATATAAGGCAGACTGTCAAGGACGTATGGAGTGATTTTTCAAACAGCGGATTTATCACGGTAAGCATAGGTATTGCCGCGATGCACGGCAAGGAGGCGACTCTTGAGAGGCTTGAGGCAAGAGCGCTTTCAGCGCTTAACGATGCCAAGTCAAGCGGCAAGGACAATTATGTCCTGTATACGAGCGATATGGAAAGGCTCGATACATCCGTCAATCCGATACTCTCCACGAAAGAAATGGAGATGATACGGAACATCCTTGATCCTATGAGCTCGTGGGCGTATGCGGTTGATGACAATTATCAGCTTTTGTATAGGAACGAAGTGCTTGAATCCCGCCTTCAGAATAAATGCGAGGGTATGTGTTACGCTCAGAATAAGGGATACGGCGAGCCCTGTTCCGACTGTCCGATAGGAAAAATGGAGGCTACTCAGACTTCATTTGACTGGAATGTTTATTCGCCGTCTCTGAGAGCTACGGTTCCGATGCGTGCAAACCGCATCACAATGCGAAACGGTAAGAGCGTATATCTTATCGCTTCTGTCAAAGAGGATATAGAGACCCAGATTGCCGCAATGAGCGAGAGCGAAAATCGTACGAAAGACTCTCTCGTCCAGATGATGGATATCATATGGGATATCAACCTTACAAAAAATACATGTGTCCGCTTAAAAGAGCAGAATATCAAGAGCTTTATCGATGTCAGAATAGAGAACTACAAAAAACTCTGTGATTTTTTCTCAAAAGAGGTGGTCTGCGGGGAAGATCAGATGAAGTTTATCGGAGCTACGGACCCGGCTCTGATCAGGCAGGATGTCCTGGCAGGAAAGCGAACTGTCTGCACCGAACTTCGCCTCCAGAGCCTTACGGGTGAATATGTATGGTACGGGATGTATACGGTTGTACTGTACGATCCGAATTCCGACGACAAGGAAGAGGGCCGTAAGGACGAGAGGATAATGATCGTGTGCCTCAACCTCAATGATTACAAGAAGCGCAGCATTGAAGCTGTCGAGGCAAAGATCAAGCATGAGATTATGCACGAGAAGAGCAGTATCCTCAAAGATATGGCTCTTAACTACGAAAGATATGAGAATGTCAATGACATGATCGGAATACTTGTCTATGAGTATACGGTTGCCGATGACAGGTATTACCTGTGCTCGAACTTTGAGGATGTGTTTGACATCGATAAAAGGGAGCTTACAGACGGATGGTCGCTCATCACGTCGCTGAAGGTTCACGCCGATGATCAGGAAATGTTTGATAAGTTTATTGAGACGGCAAAATCATCGGCTCTCATACAGAGAACAACTGTCAGACTCTACAATAAATTCGGGGTACCTGTCTGGTATACGATCGTGCTTCAGACACTTCGGGGTCTCAACAATGTTCCGGTAAGATATTTGGGAACGCTTCAGAACGTTAACACAGAAATGAAGATCAAGGCCGAAATGGAATACCGTGCAGACTATGATTCCATGACAGGACTGTACAACTCCGAAACATTCTACAAGAAGGCTGAGGAAATAATCGTAAACAAAGAAAACGATAACTTCGTGATCATTTCAATAGATGTGGACAGATTCCGTCTGATCAATGACAGATACGGAATCGATGCCGGAAACAGGACACTTGAGATGGTGGGCAAGATGATAAGGGAAGTATCCCCCAAAGATTCGATCGCGAAACGTTATCAGGGTGACGTATTCTCAGTTCTTCTCAGGTACGATGCGGATCAGGATCTTGTCAACTATATGACTAAGCTGTCTGCGGTCGTAAGAGACGCAAGAATTGTTCCGATGGCGGTATCGCTTACGTATGGAATATACAAGGTCGGAGACCGCAACATACCTATAAGACTTATGTGCGACAGGGCAAGAGCCGTCAAGAAACAGGTTAAGGGAAGCGCACTTACAAATTATGCGGTGTATGACGATGTTATCAGGCTCAAACTCCGGGAACAGGCGGAGATCGAGGAAGAGATGAATACCGCACTTGCAAATAAAGAGTTCGTGATATTCCTTCAACCCCAGATAGATCTTAAAACAAGGAAGATGATTGGTGCAGAAGCTCTTGTCAGATGGAACCATCCGATAAAAGGAATACTTGTTCCGGCACAGTTTCTGGCGCTTTTTGAAAGCAACGGTTTTATAACAAAGATGGATATGTATATATGGGAACTTGCGTGCAAATATATACAGGATCTTCAGAAACGCGGAATATATATGCCGATTTCGGTTAATATTTCAAGAGTCCATATAGGCAACACAAATCTTTCCGACATACTGATGGAGCTTGTCAGAAAATATGATATTGCGCCCAAATATCTTGAACTTGAGATAACCGAAAATCTGTTCATGGAAGATGTGGATGAGTTGTTTGCGGAGATGTCTTCACTTAAAAAGCATGGATTCAATATTATGATGGATGACTTCGGATCGGGATATTCTTCGCTTAACATGCTCAGAAACGCTCCTGTTGATACACTTAAGATTGACAGATTCTTTCTTGATGAAATAATGTCAACCGACAGAGGCAAGATAATAGTCGAGGCAAGCGTCAGAATGGCCAAGCAGTTAGGTCTTGCCGTTATAGCGGAAGGTGTAGAGACTCAGGAGCAGCTTGATTTTCTATCCTCAATAGATTGCGACATAGTTCAAGGATACTATTATTCAAGACCGGTTCCGGTTAATGAGTTTGAAATATTTATGGAGAAGCACAGATGAAGTTTGTTAAGACTGAAGATCTTAAGATCGGAATGAGACTGGCAAAGCCGATCTACAACAACAAGGGTGTTCTGCTGTATGACCGTAACTCTAAGCTTACACAGCAGGGTATTGAAAGTGTGCGCAATTTCAAACTGATCGGTATCTATGTGCTTGAACCCGCCGAGCCGCTTCCGCCGCAATCTGAGGAAGATGTTGAATTCGAGAAGTTCCAGATGGTAACCGTTTTCTCGGTTGAAGAGGAACTTAGGGCAATACTTGATCATGGAAAGAACAACAAAATATACAACCTTGCCGAGACGATAATCAGGAATTACGGGAGACTTGATCATAAGATCAATTTCCTGCAGAATCTTCGCAGTAAGGAAGATTTTGTATATAAGCATTCGCTGAATGTTGCAATCCTTACCGCAATGATCTGTCATAAGATGAATGTCCGTAAGGAAGAGATGACAGAGGCTGTAGTATGTGCGATAGTTCATGACATAGGTAAGTTAAATGCCAACCCCGAACTTCTTGTCAAAGATGATATAACGGAAGATGAGGTGGCTGAATTAAAGCACGCCGAATACAGCGGAATATCGATTATAGAGGCGGCCTTTGCCGCACAGCCGAATGTCAAACGTGTCGTAATGCAGACATACAAGAGGCTTGATGCTTATCATAAAGGTGAAGAAGTCGATCACGGCGCCAAGATGGTAGTAGGTGCCAAGGTTTTGTGCGTGGCTGAAGAGTATGACCGTATGACGGCTATAAACAGTGCCGGCGAGCCGCAGTCAGAACTTGCCGAGATTAAGGTAATGATGGACAATCCCGAGTATTTTGATCCGGCTGCTGTGAATGCGCTTGTTGCAAGCATTAACCTTCTGTCGGAGGGGACCTGCGTCGAACTTTCCACAGGTGAAAAGGCGCTTGTTATAACCCCTAACGAACAGAATATTTTTCGTCCTATGGTGTTGTGCTTTTCCACAAATACGATCATTGATCTTGCAATGACCGCGCTTTACAACGATATCGAAATAGTAGATATCATGAAGACTTTTGACAACCGCTACGTCATGAAGGAAGAAGACATTTTAAAAGCGAAGGAAAGCGAGCCTGCCGGTCATAAAGAAAACGCTTGACCGTATAATATCATTCGGTTATATTCTAGATATACTTTTGCTTTTCAATTTACATATCATTTAATTCCCAAACTATTTTATGTAAACTACATTTCCGTGGGGGTTTTCACGGAAGATTTTGAAATGGAGGAAAATATATGTTTTGTTCTGTATTGTCCGGGGGCCTTCGTGGTATAGAAAGCTTCCCGGTTCGTGTAGAGACCGATATTTCAAGCGGTATGCCGTGCTTTGATATTGTAGGGTATGTAGGAAGTGAAGTAAGAGAAGCAAAGGACAGAGTGAGGACAGCGCTCAGGAATGCCGGATATATGATGCCTGTTGCGAGGATCACCGTCAACCTGTCACCGGCAGATACACGTAAGTCCGGCTCGGGATATGATCTTCCGGTTGCATTGTCTGTTCTGGCATGTATGGAGGTAATAGATACGGCAGCACTTGATGGTATATTTGTTGCCGGTGAATTGTCGCTATCGGGGGATGTCTGCGCCGTCAAAGGAATACTTCCCATGATAAAGATGGCCAAAGATATGGGAATCGGAAGATGCCTGATCCCTGCCGCCAATTCGGGAGAAGGATCGGTAATTGAAGACATAGAAGTTTATACGATTTCAACAGTGAATGAAGCAATTGATTTTTTTGCGGGACGATCGAATCTTAAGGCTGTTGAAAGTCATTTGCACAGGGAACTTCTTGCAGAGCATGAATATGAGCATGATTTTCTGCAGATAAAAGGTCAGAAAACGGCAAGAAGAGGGGCGGAGATTGCAGCAGCAGGTCTTCATAATCTAATAATGATTGGACCTCCGGGAGCAGGTAAGACGCTTATTGCAAAATGTATACCATCGATAATGCCTCCGCTTTCCGAAGATGAGTGTCTTGAGGTATCATCGGTATATTCGGTAAGAGGTGTCCTTGATCCGTGTAAGCCTATTATTACCAGCCGTCCGTTTGTTTCGGCGCACAGTTCGTCAACGGATATCTCACTTGTGGGCGGTGGAGCACATCCTAAACCGGGAGCCGTCAGCCTTGCTCACAAAGGTGTGCTGTTTCTGGATGAACTTCCGGAGTTTTCAAGAAAAACGCTTGAAGCACTTCGACAGCCCCTCGAGGACAGAGCGGTTCATATCACGAGAAACCGGGATATATGCACATTCCCGGCAGACTGTATGCTTGTAGCGGCAATGAATCCGTGCCCATGTGGACATTACCCCGATATGAACAAATGCACATGCAATACAGCCCAGAGGAACAAGTATATGTCCAAAATCTCGGGACCGTTTCTGGACAGGATGGATATATGTGTTTTAACCGAAAAGGTTACACCATTTGATATTCAGTCGGGAAGCGAGCCGGAGAGTTCAAAAATTATTCGGGAAAGAGTTATGGCGGCACATGATGTCCAAAAGAGAAGGTTCAGAGGAAGTAGAATATTGTTCAATTCCCAAATGGGAAACAGGGAAATTGAAGAGTTCTGCCGGCTTGGTCCCGATGAACTGGCACTCATGAAGAGGCTTGCAATAAAGTACGACATGAGTGCGAGAACCTATTACAGGGTGCTGAAGGTGGCAAGAACAATATGCGACCTGTCAGGTCAAAAGGATATAAATGAAGAGTCTTTGCTTGAGGCTGTGAGGCTGAAGATCAGTTTTTGAGAAAACAACAGATAATGATACATGTAAAGAAGTATAAAGGAGAAACTTACGATGGATGAAAGGATATATGATTACTGGGTCGCCACTCTCCAGGACGGATATATCGGAAAACTGATCGATATTACGGATGCAGCGGGCGGTGCGGCCGCTCTATACGAAATGTGTGAGAGGGAACTTAGAGATGTATGTGGTTTATCGGAAAAACTGGCAGCTTATATCGTGAATAAGAAAACAGATACAGGCCTGCTTGAAGAAGAGTATTATAAACTGGGCGAAAAAGGTATTAGTTATGTCAACCATGCAGACAAAGATTTTCCGCATAAGCTCGCAAATATAGCAAGCCCTCCGTATGGATTGTTTGTTAAAGGCCAACTACCAAGTGAATTGACCGGATCGGTCGCGATTATCGGTGCCCGTGAGTGTAGCCAGTACGGACGTCTTATGGCGGAATACTTTGCCGACAGGCTTGCAAAGTACAATGTACAGATTATAAGCGGAATGGCATGGGGGATTGATGGAATAGCTCAGGCTGCCGCACTATCTGCCGGTGGAAGATCATATGCCATACTAGGGTGCGGGGTTGACATAACTTACCCGGTAAAAAACAGAGATTTATACAACAGGCTTTGTGAAAACGGAAACGGGGTTATAAGCGAGTATGCGCCGGGGACAGGAGCACAGCCAAGAAGGTTTCCGCCCAGAAACAGGATAATAGCGGGATTATGTGATGTATTACTTGTTGTTGAGGCACGGGCAAAGAGCGGAACACTTATAACGGTTGATATGGCGATTGATCAGGGAAGGACTGTTATGGTTGTTCCGGGAAGGCTTACTGACAACTTAAGTACCGGGTGTTTGAATCTACTGTATCAGGGAGCGCTTCCGGCAACAAGTATAGAGGCTGTTTTGGAGCAAGTTGATATTAAGGGTCAGAAGAGTTTCACAGAAACTTCCTTTCAGAAAAAAAGAGGCAATCCGGTGTATCAGATACACAAGGAAGATATGATATCAGGTCGTATTTCCAAATCAAGCTTAAAGGATATTCCGGCGGATCTTACCAGGGTTGCGGATGTTCTTGATCTTGATCCTAAAAGTGCGGAGCAGGTAGCAAGGGAAGCTAAAATTAAGCTGCCGGATGTTTTAAGAATACTTACCAGACTGGAACTGGAGGGTATATCAAAAGAGATAGGTACGGGTTATTATGTAAGAGCCGTGGAAATATACTGAATATGCATATGTGCAAATAATTGAAAATACGTGTATAATAATAAAAATATACTTTTAAAATCATAGCATTATTATAATAATCAAGGAGTGTAAACCTATCATGAACATCGCAATTG
>DGUG01000175.1 GCA_002394535.1 Lachnospiraceae bacterium UBA4316 | reverse complement strand
AACCAGACAATGGTTTCCAAGATGGATGACGGCAACTCACTCGTTCAGGTTGTTTCCTGGTACGACAACGAGAATTCTTACACATCACAGATGGTAAGAACGATCAAGTACTTCGCAGAACTCGGCTAATAGACAGCATATAGTTTTTGAAGATCTGATCACCGCTCCGGCGTATGCCGGGGCGGTTTTTTGTTGGTGGGAGAGGGGAGATGGGGAGATTGGAACAGGTGTCCGGTGGATCTGCCAGGATATTATCCAGGTAAATCAAAAACATTGACAAAAACATGGACAAGGAGCTGATGGGCGACTGAAGTCCGTGATATTGTCCAGGTAAATCAAAAACATTGACAAAAACATGGACAAAGAGTCGATGGACGGCTAAAGTCCATGATATTGTCCAGGTAAATTAAAAACATTGACAAAAACATGGACAAGGAGCTGATGGCCGGCTAAAGTCCATGATATTGTCCAGGTAAATCAAAATCATTGACAAAAACATGGACAAGGAGCCGCCGCCCCCGCCCGTTTATCAACTGTGTGCCAACAGCCAACCAAAACATCAGTAAGAAGTGATAATTTATTGTCAGTTAATTGATGTTTCGGGGGGAGAAATGGAAGTCAGAGATGATGCGCTGTCAGCATACCTGAACGATATAAATGACAGGAAGTATGAGAGCTTTGCTGACTTTTTCGAGGAGTGTCTGGATGAGGTCGGACTGATAAAGTCGGACTTTGTTAAGAGGTGCAGGATCGAGCGCACGTATGTGTATCAGATACTCAAGGGGCTGAGGAATCCGGGCAGGGAGAAGATAATCATCATGTGTATCGCGGCCGGACTGAGCTTTGCCACGACCCAGAAGGCGCTGGTGATCGCGCGCGAGGGAATACTGTATTACAAGGACAGCAGGGACGCCGCCATCATCTATGCGATAGATCACAATTATAATCTGACGGAGACGAATGATCTTCTGGAGAAGAATGAACTGCCGGAACTGGTCTAGTTCAGGATATCAGATCCCGATTCGGTGAGGAGACTGTTGAGCTTGCGGACGGAGTAGCCGTTGTTGACGGCGAAGATGATCATGCTGTCTCTGGGGTCCCTAGGGTAAAGGATGCCTTCCTTGGCGATCTCAAGAGCTCTCTGGATCTCTTCGAGGGTCAGGTGTGCAGCCAGGCAGAGTGCGATTATCTTGTCGCGGCCGGCATTCTTGACTCCATTCATGATCTGGTAGCCGTATGTCCGCTCGATAAGGCTGCTGCTGATGACTTCGGATCTGGTCAGACCGCGCTCTTCGACCATGTAAGATATATACCCTGCGAAAGTAGGGGTGATCCTGTCATCGCTAAGGCTCTTGATATAGTTATTGAGTTCGCGCGTGCCCTGGACTGAATTCAGTTTGTCGAACAGATCCGTTGTTTTCTCCACCATAAGCTAACCTCCGTGAATCATTATATCATTATTGTGATAAAATAATAATTAGAGAGTTTTATGAGAGAGGAATTTCAATGTACCCTTGGGACAGGTTCGTTGAGACAGGATCGCTGAGCAGCAAAGGCAACACGCTTGTCAGGGACAGGGTGACAGGTGTTCTTTGCGTCAAGAAAGTGCTCGATTTTTATGATCCCTATGTATACGGATATCTTATCGACAATCATGATCCCCATATTCCTCAGATGTACGATTTCTGGGAGGAAGAGGATAAGCTTGTTGTGGTGGAGAGCTACATCAAGGGAAGGACTCTTGATGAATACCTTGCCCAGGAAGGTTTGGACAGGGACGGGAAGATGAGGATAATGGGGGAGATCCTCGACGGCATCGAGTTTCTCCATAATGCCCCAGTACCGATAATCCACAGAGACCTTAAGGCTGAGAACATCATGATCGATAATGCCGGCAATGTTAAGATCATCGATTATGATGCCGCCAAGGCTTTTAAGCCCGGCGAGTCCAAGGATACTATGCTGATAGGGACAATGGGTTCGGCGGCTCCCGAACAGTATGGTTTTGCTCAGTCTGATCCGAGGACGGACATCTTTGCCATTGGCGTTTTGCTGCGTCACATTTTCAATACTGATACATCTGTTGAAAAGGTTGTCATAAAGGCGACCAGGATGGATCCTGATCAGAGATACCAGAACATCAATGAGATGCGCAAGGCTCTGTTCGGGACAGGGAAGAAGTCAGGCGTTGCCTGGAGGATCCCGGTGTTTGCTGCATGCAGCATAGCTGCCGTACTGCTTATCTTCTGGGGTCTTAGAATGACAGATAAGGCGGACAGGAGGAGCGCTGAAGATCATGTTATCTACGGTGCTGACGGTATTGCGGTTGCCCCCGCGACTCCTGCGCCTGAGACTTCTGACCCCACAACGGAGGCTCCCAAGACTGTGGCCGCAGCCGTTCCGGTTCCTGTTGCTGCATATCAGACCATTGCTGATGATGCTCCCGGGGATGTACCTGAGGACGTTCCTGAGGATGTTCCTGAGGACATTCCTGAGGACATTCCTGAAGATACCCAGGGGGATGATATAAATGAACCTGAAGGTCCCGGCAAGAAGCGCGGTGAGAAGGACTATGCGGAACATGGAGACCACCCCGTAAGGCCTGCAGCATCAGCTACTGACAAGGCAAATAAGACCGGGGCAGCCGGCAAGACACGTGTTGCTGCCAGGACCAGCGCCGCACCCAGATCTGCCGTGGCGCATGCTACACAAAAACCGACGGCTTCGCCCCCCACCTATCCGCCGACGAACCCGCCGACGCTGTCACCTACGCGGGTACCGGCAATTCCCACTAATCCGGCAAATACTCACGATCTCGTTGCCGAAGTTAAGGGGTTAAATGAGGCACACATGTATACTGACTCAAGAAAATCGCTTGTCAAAGACATTACTTCAAGGCTCAAATACACAGAAGAGGAGTGCTATAAGGCTGTCGACAAGTGTAATATCGATTTCTACGATCAGGCATTTAATGCCCATGCATACTTGTTATCTAAAAAGGAGTATTCCGCCCCGAACGAGGTGATAAGCCGCTTGAAGGACAAGTACTTTACCAACTCCCAGATAGAGTATTCATTCAACACCGGTAACAACTACAATGCCTGGGTTGCGAAGGGTAAGGAAAAACTCGGGAAACTGATCAAGAACGTTACTTATGCCAAGCTTTCCGGATATTCGGATGCGCTGAAGGATCAGGGCTATACAACTAAGTTGATAAATGCAGTAATGAAGGAGAAGAAGAGCGACTTTGAAAAACTGATAGACGCAGGCAAGATCGTTGATGATACATAAAAATGGGGAACAAAGCGAAATACGAGAAGACTGATAAAGTTACTTCGGGCGGTGAGGCGTTATGGTACAACAGAGCCACGAAGTCATTGTGCATAAGGAAGGATCTTGTCTATTATGACAGGACTGTTTTCGAGCGGCTGAGAGATGATCATGACGACCACATTCCGGAGATATTTGATATTTATGACAGGAACGGCAAGCTGATCGTTTTTGAACAGTATATCAGGGGCATGACGCTCGACAGATATGTGCGCTCCAGGAATCCTGATAATGATGAACTCAAGTGGATCATATGCGAGGTGGTGGCTGCATTGGATCATCTGCACGGTCCGGGAATGCGGATTGTCCACAGGGGCGTGAAGCCGGAGACGGTAAAGCTCGACAGGAACGGGAATGTCTACCTTGTAGGATACAATTCAGCGAAGCTGATCAAGGCCAATCAGAAGGGTGATGCTGACGTAGTTGCCGTCGGGAAACTGATAAAGGAGTACCTGCCCGACGACGGATCGCTCATTGGCATTGCCGAGACTGCTATCAAGGGCGGATATGACAGCATAGGTGAGCTGAGGAAGGCTTTGGGCATAAAGAAGAAGTTACATCCCAAGGGTTATCTGACGCCGTTCTTCGCGGCAGTATTCTCGGTCCTTGTATTTGGTCTTTTTATCTATGGATTGAATCTTGAAGATAAGGTCAGCCAAGTAAACCCGGCCTCTGTAGCGGGATCAGTCATCCCGCCCATACCAACAGTTGCTCCTGCCACCGCGCCGCCTACCGCACCGCCGACAGCTGAGCCCACAAGGGCACATGACGTGACGGCTAAGGAACTTAATGACGGAAATGGCAGGATGTATTCGTACAGGGGCCTTGTCGAAGATGTCATGGAGGTCACAGGGATCTCTGAACGTGAGGCGATGAAGGCCGTAAACGACCTGCATCTTGACTTTAAGGAGCAGGCCGACAATTACGCGCACGCCTACATGACATACTACATGGAGACATATCCCATCGATGTCCGTAATGCACTGGAAGATGTCGGATTCACCAAGCTCGAGATAGACTATGTCATGGATACCACATCGCTCGAGTCTTCCGCACAGATACAGGGGAAGGCGCGCGATTATCTGTACAAGCTCGCCAGCGAGAAAACGTACAAGAGGACATCGGACTACCGGCAGGCCATGCGTGACATGGGTTTCGGGAAAGCTTTTATCAAGGATGCATTTCTCTCTTCGGGAGGCTTTGAGATCAAGCGCCTCATCAAGAAGGGGAAGGTGATCAACGACGACAGAACAGTGCTGCCCAAGAGCGACAGCGAAGATGAAGAAGAGGAGACCTGATATGCAGTGGATCGAGATAATGATAAAGACAACGGAAGAGGCTTCTGACGCGATCTGCGAAATGCTCGCGCAGCTGGGAGCAGACGGCATCGCCGTATGCGATCCGTATGAGATCAAGAGGATAATAGAAGACCCCGAGTCGCTCGCTTACGCGGACGAGGGATATGTTGATTCCCTGGGAACTGATGTCGTGATCAAGGCTTATTTCGCAGAGCTTGATGACGGCCTGATCAGAATGGGTGCCAAGAGCGATGAATACATTGATCCCGACGGGATCGGCATGATCTACGACAATATCACAGACAAGTCCATGCGGGCAGACGAGGCCCTCGAAGAACTGAAGAGAAGGCTTGGTGAGATCGGGGAGTACCTCAATGTCGGCGACGGTTTTGTCGGTTCGAAATACGTCAAGGACGAAGACTGGGCCAACAACTGGAAGGCTGATTACAAGTCGTTCAGGATATCAGACCGCGTCATCATCTGTCCGTCGTGGGAAGAGACTGAGTTTGGCGCAGATGATGTGGTGATAAGGCTGGACCCGGGGTCCGCTTTCGGGACGGGGACGCACGAGACTACGTCAATGTGTGCAGAACTTATAGATCGGTATCTATCTAATGTGCCTGACGGAAAACTGCTGGATCTCGGCACCGGCTCAGGCATCCTGGCGATAATCGCAAACAAGCTCGGTGCAACTGACGTTGAGGCGATCGACATCGACAAGCTTGTGGTGGATGTGGCCATCGACAATTGTGAGATCAATGGCTGCAGTGACATCAAGTGCCACACAGGCGAGCTCCGCGATGCATATGAGGGTTCCTACAAGATCATCATCGCGAATATCATCGCTGACGTTATCGCAGCTATCGTTGCTGACGTGAAGGACCGCCTCGACGACGACGGTGTGTTTATCTGTTCCGGGATCATCAATACCAAGGCTGACCGCGTCCGCTCCGCCATCGCCGCATGCGGCATGAAGATAGTCGAGGAGCACGAGAAGAACGACTGGATCGCAATGGTCGTCAGGAAGTAAGGAATTCCTTAACCCTGTTTAAGTTGGCGCGGGCCACTTCCACGCCGTGGTCGTAAACGCGCTGCATCTCATCAGGGTCGCGCTCCAGCGGCTTGATGTTCAGCGCCTCTCTGGGCTGCAGGATCAGAGCGTCGCCTGAATCCTCGCGCGCCCTGACGTACGCAACCTCAGCGTTGTACATGATGTGGCGGTTTCTGACCAGTTCCACCAGATTCGGCATCTTCCGCAAGGGGACTGACAATGCCTTCTTATAAGCGTGTTTGACAAAGCCTTTGGGCTGGGTCAGTATGACGACGTTTTTGGTAAACCCCTGCTTCTCCATAAACTCCAGCGGGATCGAGTCCGACAGTCCCCCGTCAAGATACCTGTTGCCATTGATGACCACGGGTCTTGAAGCCAACGGCATCGACGCCGACGCCCTGATCCACTGCATATCCTCGCCCCGGCCGTCAGTCAGCTTATGATACTCGGCCTTGCCCGTCTCACAGTTGGAGACGACCGCCCAGAAATCCATCTTATTCTTCTCAAAAGTATCGTAATCAAACTTGTCCAGTTCGTTCGGCAGCGTGTCATAACAGAACTTCGCCCCATAAAGATCGCCCGTCGCGATCAGCGACCGCCATCCCTTAAAACGCCACTCTTTGTTGTACTTCTTGTTATACCTGATCGCGCGCCCCTTCTGCTCCGACTTATAATTGCACCCGAAAGCAACGCCGGCCGATACTCCGACCGCCCCATCGAAAGTAATCCCTTCCTCCAGGAAAGTATCAAGTATACCCATCGTAAAGAGCCCGCGCAGAGCGCCACCCTCAAGAATCAAACCATTTTTACCCATGGGGTTGATGATAATTGAGTTGCGGGGCGAAGTCAAGGGAAGGGGGTGGAGATGGCTGGGTTTTGTCCGGGCCAGTGGCCGGGTTTTGGTATTTGGTATTGTTCAGGATATTGTCCGAGATATTGTTCGGGATATTGTCCGAGATTTTGTCCATGTAAAACAAAAACATTGACAAAAACATGGACAAAGAGTCGATGAGTGACCTGTGTCCGAGATCTTGTCCATGTAAAACAAAAACATTGACAAAAACATGGACAATGAGTCGATGAGCGGCCTGTGTCCGAGATCTTGTCCATGTAAAATAAAAACATTGACAAAAACATGGACAAAGAGTCGATGAGTGACCTGTGTCCGAGATCTTGTCCATGTAAATCAAGAACATTGACAAAAACATGGACAATCGGCATGCACGAATATTTTGATACAACAAAAACCGTCCAAAGCTGGGGTAAAAAATGACAAATTGTTATAAAATCGTATCTTTTCGTATCTTTTTTGGCGGAAAAACGTGCTATGTTGAACGCATGTTAAACGTAGAATATTACATCGGAACCATTGAATATTATAAGAGGGAGCTCGAGAAGCTGCCATGTGTTTGTTTTGGAACGCATAGAGATGCTCAGGTTGCAAGAGTTTACAGTAAGAACCGGCAAAGATATAAGGAGGTCAAAGAAGGAACAAAGTACTGGCCGCAGTGTAGGCAGATTGCCATGAGCAGAAGACAGCTTAAAGCCCGGATCAAGTATCTCAGATCAGAACTGACATCAAGATACCGGCTCAAATACGAGATGATCTCGAACGACTATACGATACTTAACCCAAAGCCCGGCAGGTTTGATACGGCATTCTGGAACAGCCTGTCTGACGAGAAGACCTCCTTTGAGAATGATAATGATTATGTGCAGAAGGGAAATCATTTCAGGTCGAGGGCGGAGATGTTCATTGCAACTGTGCTTGATGAGATGGGACTGGAATACCGTTATGATGTGAAGATGAGGGTGAACGGGCGTAATGTGTTTGTTGATTTCGTGGTGTATCTGCCGCAGTTTGACAGGTGTTTTCTGATCGAGTTCTTTGGAAAGCTTAATGATCCGGGGTATGTGAGGGATAACGGCGACAAGGTCGGGGATTATTATGCGGAGGGGATCTATAACGGGCAGGAGATCGTTTTCCTGTGCGGGAATGAGCACAGGATGCCGCCTTTGCAGATCGTCAGGGAGCAGATAGAGGCGATGATCAACGGAATAGCATGCTCTAGGGTCATAAAAGCAACAAAAAATTAGCGGAAATCGTTTGTTATTATAATAAAACACATATATAATGGTTAGGATATTCAAGCCTATTGGAGGTTTTTTATATGGCTAATGTTTCTTTTAATGAGGATCTGTGCAAGGGCTGCGGGCTTTGTGTAGAAGCTTGCCCCAAGAAGATCCTTCAGCTCGACAAGGAACGCCTCAACGCAAAGGGATATCACCCTATCTCATGTACTGACGAGTCACAGTGCATCGGTTGCACACAGTGTGCACTTACTTGCCCTGATGTCGTTATTACGGTTGAGCGATAAGAGTTAAGGAGGATCATCAAATGGCACAGAAAAGAGTTTTGATGAAAGGAAACGAAGTTATTGCTGAGGCTGCCATCAGGGCAGGCTGCAGGAACTACTTCGGTTATCCTATTACACCTCAGACAGAGGTTATGCACTATATGGCTAAGAAGATGGTGCAGATCGGCGGTAACTTTGTTCAGGCTGAGTCTGAGGTTGCTGCGATCAACATGGTATACGGCGCTGCTTCCGCAGGCTTCAGAGTAATGACGAGTTCATCATCTCCGGGAATCTCCCTGAAGCAGGAAGGCATCTCATATATTGCAGGTGCTGAGCTTCCCGCAGTTGTTGTCAACATCGTCAGAGCAGGCCCGGGTCTCGGAGGAATCCTTCCTGCACAGGGCGACTACTTCCAGGCGACAAAGGGTGGCGGACACGGTGACTACCGTAATATCGTTATCGCACCGGCTTCCGTTCAGGAACTCTATGAGCTGACTGTTGAAGCTTTCAACCTGGCAGATAAGTACAGGAATCTCGTTATGATCCTGGGCGACGGTACTTTGGGTCAGATGATGGAGCCTGTTGCTTTCCGTGATGAGGAACCTATCGTCAAGTACGAGAAGCCCTGGGCTGCAAACGGCAGAGGTTATGGTGATGACGGCAAGTGTGCAAGAGAGCATAATACCATCACATCCATCTATATCGATCCTGATGTTCTCGAGGTCAAGAACCGCGAGCTGCAGGACAAATATGCAGAGATCAAGAAGAATGAAGTAAGATATGAGGCAATCGGACTTGAGGATGCTGAGATCGTCATCACGGCTTTCTCCACATGTTCACGTATCTCCCGCAACGTAATCAGACAGGCTACGGAGCTGGGTATCAAGGTAGGTATGATCAGACCTATCACGCTGTGGCCTTTCCCTGAGGAGATCATTGCCAAGACAGCGCAGATGCCTAATGTTAAGGCTTTCCTTGACGTAGAGCTCAACGCAGGTCAGATGATCGAGGACGTTAAGCTTGCAGTAAGCGGTGCTAAGCCCGTTTATTTCCATGGCAGACTTGGCGGTAACCTTCCTACACAGAAGGAGATCCTTGACAAGATCGTTGCAATTCATGAAGGAGGTAAGGTGTAATGGCTATTGTTTTCGAGAAGACGGAAGGCCTCACCGGTAAGCCTTTCCATTATTGTCCCGGATGTACGCACGGTATCGTGCACAGAATGATCGCCGAATCCATGGTCGAAATGGGGATCCTCGGAACGACTGTCGGTGTTGCTTCGGTTGGTTGTTCCTACAACTCTTACGAGTATTTCAATTGTGATATGGTCCAGGCAGCTCACGGACGTGCTCCTGCCGTTGCTACAGGTATCAAGAGGAACCTGAAGGACAAGACCGTATTCACATATCAGGGCGACGGTGACCTCGCATCCATCGGATGTGCCGAGATCATCCACGCAGCTGCAAGAGGCGAGAAGATCTGCGTATTCTTCATAAACAACGCAGTTTACGGAATGACATCAGGTCAGATGGCTCCTACGACACTTTTGGGCCAGGTAACGACAACATCACCTTTCGGACGTGATGCTTCATATCAGGGTTATCCCATCAATGTGGCAGAGCTGTTGTCCAACCTCACGGGTTCAGCTTATATCGAGCGTGTCACAATGACAGACACAAAGAATATCGTCAATGCCAAGAAGGCCATCCAGAAGGCTTTCAAGGTTCAGCAGGCAGGTCTCGGATTTGCATTCGTAGAGTTTCTGTCCACATGTCCTACCAACTGGGGTAAAGCACCTCTCGAGGCTATGGACTGGCTGAAGGAGAAGATGATCCCTCAGTATCCGTTAGGATGCTTCAAGGGCGCAGATCTGACTGTTGCTCAGCTCGATGAGATGATCGCAGCCAAGAAGAACGGGGAGGTGACAGCATGATAGACTTTTCTATTATCCTTGCAGGATTCGGCGGTCAGGGTATTCTCTCCGCAGGTAAGTTCGCAGCAGAGGCTGCACTCTACGAAGGCAAAGAAGTATCATGGTTCCCTTCATACGGACCTGAGATGCGTGGCGGTACGGCAAACTGCTCTGTCGTTATCTCTGACGAACCCATCGGTTCTCCCGTTGTTAACGACGCTGATGTTGTTATCTGCTGCAACCAGCCTTCCATGGAGAAATTCGAGTCTTCGATCAAGCCCGGCGGATATCTTATCGTTGATACCGGTATGATCAAGATCAAGGCTACCAGAACAGACATCCATGTCATCGAGATCGATGCTTCCGGCATCGCCGACGAGTTCGGCGCCATGGCTTACGGCCCTATCTCAATGCTCGGCTGTCTGTCCAAGGCAACAGGATGCTTCTCCAGAGACTCCTTTGAGAAGTCCCTGTACGAAGTCCTTCCCGAGCGCCGTCACAAGATGATCCCGGGCAACCTCGCCGCTTTTGATAAGGGCGCAGAGAAGGTGTGAGAACTTAGTAATCTGAGTTGATCTAATACCGGCCGTCCTGTTGGACGGCCGGTTTTTTGCTTTTTGGGAGGGATTTGCTGCTGGGTTCCCTGTCCCCGGTGGCTGATGACTCGAGATAACCCACAAGATTCTCCTTTTTTGTGCACGGCAGTGCTCTTCGTGCAGAAAATTAGAGAATTCTAATTGAAATTCTCCTTTTTAATGCACGGAAACGTTCTTCGTGCAGAAAATAGGAGAATCTAAATAGGTTTGCTGCGAATTCCTCATGAGCAACAAATTCATAAAACTTTATTAACACTTCCCTAACACTAAGTTAAATGAATAGGGCTACTTTGTATGCGTCACGCCAACCAATGGAGATATGAGTTTTTCTATACTTAAATCATCATCATCTTTAAGGAGGTACATACAATGAAACGTACATTAAAAGTATTGTCTGCACTGGTTGCTACGATAATTGCTTTCAGTTGTGTGACTATACTTGACGGAGGACAGACAGTTGAAGCTGCTTCGATTACCAGGGCTACAATAAGACTGGATAGTAGCTTTTATGGATCTTCATATGATGCATCCGAGACCGTTAATATTCCTCTTATAGTCACAAAATACAGCAGTTCTGATTACGGCTACTACTATGCTAATATTTATGATGAAAACGATAAAAAAGTCGCTTATGATTCAGGAAGCATTTCCAATTTGTCTGTTGGAACGACAAATGTAACTGTATTCTGGAAGATTTCGAGCAAACCTCATGCATTGGGAACATACAGATTAGAGTATTACACTTCCTATGATTCTGGTGGAAGTGCTATCTTTTATATTTCGACTGCATCAGGAAAGATAGGAACCAATCTGAAGTGGACGTTGGATTTTGACGGTGTATTAACAATAAGTGGTAGTGGAACCATGAAGAATTTCAGCTATTCATCTGATACACCTTGGTACGCACAGCAGGATTATATCAGTAAAGTAGTTGTTAAGAGTGGCGTAACAAGTATTGGTGAAAGAGCCTTTAGAGATTGCAACAATTTGCAAAAAGTTTCGATTGCTTCGTCGGTAAAAAAGATCGGAGAGTATGCTTTTGCAGATTGCACAAATCTCGAGTCGGTTACTCTTCCGTCTAAACTAACAAAGCTCAATTCCTGGGTGTTTGATGGCTGTAATAATCTTCAGACCGTTACAATTCCTATAAGTGTGAAGAGTATTGAGTATGGCGCTTTTGATGATACAGATCTGTCGGTGGTAAAATACAAAGGCTCTAAGTCAATGTGGAGTAATATCACTGGTAGAAAATACATAAACGGTGCAAAGGTCAAGTGCTCTATGAAGAATTTGAAGAGCAAGACGAGCATCACCAGTTCAAAGCGCCAGAAGAATAGAGAGTGTGCTTTGGTTAAGTGGAAGAAAAAGAGCGGTATCACAGGATATGAGATAATGTATTCCGATTCTTCGAACTTCAGTGATGCAAAGAAAGTAAAGGTTAAGAAGGCATCAACGACATCCAAAGTGATCAAGTTACAATGGAGATACTCAACATATTATGTTAAGGTTCGAACATACAAGAAGATCTCCGGCGGTTACAATTATTCCGATTGGTCAAAAACGAAGAAGATAAAATAACAATGTCGTTATATGCAGACGGCAAGATGATAATAAACCAGGTTGCTCCTGAACCTGAAGCAGCATAAGACATATTCTTCATAATAGACCCTCCCAAACTCAGGAGCTGCCCACCCGGGCAGCTCCTTTTCTCTGCCGGCAAATGACAATAATCCGCATATTGTTGTCATTTGCTTTGATAATCAAAAAAACTGTTCCACCCCGGTCTCTAATATGCTACAATCAAATGGATTTCTATTTTTCAGGGGGTATATCATGGGTATAGCTAAGAAGGTGACGGCTGCGGTCCTGACATCAGTGATGCTTCTGTCTGCAGTTCCTGCAACAACTGCTTTGGCTGCAACGAACGGATGGAAGAAGAAGGATGGTGAGTGGTACTACTATAAGAATGGCACAAAGCTCAAGAAGTGCTGGCTTACGATTTATTCTGGCGGCAAGTCCAAGAAGTATGCTTTGGACAGCAAGGGCAGGATGTGCACTAGCAAGAACCACAAGAAGGGTCTGATGATCGACGGAAGCATGTATTTCTTCACAAAGTCCGGCGGGATCCAGAAGAACAAGTGGAAGTCCATCAAGAAGGATGGCAAGACATACTGGTTCTATCTTGGTAAGACCGGTGCTTCGGTAAAGGGTAATAAGAAGATCGATAAGAAGTACTATTACTTTGATACGAAGGGATGCTGGATGGCAAGTAAGGAGCTCATGGATGGTCAGAGTTTCTATCCGCAGTTGTCTTACAATTATAAAGGAGAGCTGAATACGGATTCTTCAGGCAAGCCTATAGTCGAGAAAATCGTATTTCTCGGCAAGAAGAATGTTCTCAAGACGAGCGGCTGGACGAAGTCCAAACTCGGGATGGGTGGTGATTACTACTACTTCTATCTGAGCGGCAAGGGCAACCCTTACAAGGGATGGAAGAAGATCAACAGCAAGTGGTATTATCTTAATCCGAATATGTTTGGTGCAAGAGTAGCGGGCGTGACAACAACTATCGATGGCAATTTCTATAATTTCGATGCTAACGGTGTCTGCCTGAACAAATAATAACGATTGTTACAATGTATGACCAAAAGCTGTCCTCCGGGGCAGCTTTTTGTTGTAAATGCATTTTCGATTTGCT
Source organism: Lachnospiraceae bacterium UBA4316 (assembly GCA_002394535.1). Lineage (GTDB taxonomy): Bacteria > Bacillota > Clostridia > Lachnospirales > Lachnospiraceae > UBA2868. Next base: position 10,434 of record DGUG01000175.1, on the reverse strand, counting down.
ATATTTTAGGCATGTACAATAGAATAGGGGAGGTTTGTTATGTCACATCTGAAGAAGTTTGTCTCAACTGCGATGGCTGTCATCATGGTGGCCGGATCCGTACCTGTTATCGTACTGGCTGCACCTGAGAACGGGTGGGTCAAGAAGGACGGCAAGTGGTATTACTACGAAGATGGCAAGAAGCTCAAGAACACGACTGCGCATGACGGTTCCAAGCTCTATCTGCTCGACAGCAAGGGCGCAAGGATCACAAAGAAGAAGGGCTGGGTCCAGATATCATCCAAGGTTGAGACTAAGTACGGCGATAAGTACACGGTCAAGGACTGGTACTACGTAGGCACAAAGGGCAAGGTCGCGACCGGATGGAAGAAAATCGGCAAGAAGTGGTATCTGTTCGACTATGCATGGGGACAGATGGCACACTCTACGGCTGTATACAAGTCCGGCAAGTTCCGCCTCCTGGATGACAACGGCAAGATGGTCACCAAGAAGGGCTGGTATAAGATCAAGCACGTGGATTATGACGAGTATGGTGACAAGACCACGACGTCAGTATGGTATTACGTCACATCCAAGGGCGTGGCAGCCAAGGGATTTAAGACTCTCAAGGGCAAGAAATACTACTTCGGTGATGACGGCGTGATGAGAGTAAATGAGATCATTTCGATCAAAAATGAGGAGACCGGAGCATACAAGTATTACGTAGCCAAGAAGGACGGAACTGTTCCGACCAAGAAGGGATGGGTAACTCTTAAGATCACTAAGAAGGCCAAGTCTTATTTCTATGCTGCCAAGACGACGACCGGAACAAAGACGGTGAAGGTTTATGTCACGAAGGGCGGCAAGCTCCAGACGGGATTCAAGACGATAAGCGGGATCAAGCACTACTTCGGTCCTCAGATGTATGCCAATACGAGCTGGTATGATGAGGCGAACAAAACATACTATTACTTCGACAGTAACGGTAAGATAACCAAGACTGAGAAGTTCAATTGATCAGGGAGGAGATAACGATGACTATTATTAAAAAGACAACGGCATTGGCTCTGACATTGATCACGGCAGGCAGTATCTTCCCGATGACTTCAATGGCTGCAACTTATAGTAATGAGTGGGTCCAGAAGGACGGCAAATGGTATTACTACGACTATTACGGCAAGAAGGTCAAGAGCAATTATGCTTACGATTCCAACACCGAAACATACTACGTTTTGGACAGTACCGGGGCACGTGTCGAGAAGAAGGGCTGGTACACATTGAAGCAGAAGAACATCACCACTTATGGTGATAAGTTCTACGTTACAATGAAGTTCTATCTTAAGAAGGGTGGAGCTGTTACGACCGGATGGAAGACCTTAAGCGGCAAAGAGTATTACTTCTACAGCTATGGTGAGATGGCTAAGTCTACCAGCATCTCAAAGTCAGATGACAAGTATTATTTCCTTGGATCTGATGGTGCCATGGTGAAGAAGAAGGGTTGGGCCGAGGCTAAGGGCTCTATAACAAGCAGTTTTGATGGTACCAAGTATACTTATCATAGCTGGTACTACCTCAAGAAGACCGGCGAAGTTACCACCGGCTGGAAGACGATCAAGGGTAAGAGGTATTTCTTTTATTCTTCAGGCAGCATGGCCGTGAACACTTATGTCAGTGAATACAAAGACGGCAAGTATGTTTATTATGCTTTCGGGAAGGACGGAGCGCAGCTCACATCAAAGGGATTGAAGACCATCAAGTATACAAATACTTCTTCGAATAAGCTCATGACTACGAAGGAGACAAGTGTCCTCAAAGTCTATGTCAAGTCTGATGGAACCCTTCATACGGGCTTGAAGACCATCAAGGGCAAGAAGTATTATTTTGATCCTGAGATGATCCTCTGTAACTACAGAGATGTAAAGGGTGTCCGTTATTACTTCGGGAAGAAGGGAACGTGCACGAAGACTGAGAAACTGGCAACATGATGCCTGACTGAGGTTAGATCACAGGAGGCTGTCACCTTGAGGTGGCAGTCTTTTTTGTGCATTTGTTGTGCCGGCTGCCAAATAATATGGTGAATCGGTTAATAATATTTGATAGTGGAATCTGTTATATTAAGGGCATGGCGAGATAGTCAAAAATAGTTTGGGAGGTTAGGATATGGCACATTTGAAGAAGATCATAGCTTTAGGCATGACTGCCATGACAGTCGCAAGTCTCATGCCTGTGACGTCTCTTGCCGCATATTACGGATGGGTACAGAAGGACGATGGCAAGTGGTACTACTATGACTATTACGGCAAGAAGGTCAAGTACGACAGTGTATCACGTTACGATAGCGGAAGCGAAAGCGATACACCAAAGTACTACGTACTTAACAGTAAGGGTGCCCAGGTAACAACAAAGGGATGGTATACAACCAATTACTTTTACACTTATTATGGCAATAAGATCAAGTTTCAGTACAAGTATTATCTGAAAAGTGACGGATCCTGTACAACAGGATGGAAGAAGATCAGCGGCAAGTGGTATTACTTCGAATATGACGGCAAGATGGCGAAGAATACCAGTGCCAATAAGCCTGACAGTAACGGAAAAGACAGATACTATCTGCTCGGCAGCGACGGTAAGCGTATCACCAAAAAGGGCTGGCATCAGGTCACGGTAAAGGACTTAGATGATGTAAACGGTGAGATCAATTCATATAAGATATGGTTCTATGTTAAGACAGATGGAACACTTGCCCGTAACTGCACGAAGAAGATCGGCAAGAAGCAGTATCTGTTCCATGACGATGGAGTGCTTGTTCAGAATTGGTATTACGGGGTTCATGACAAAGATCATAATATCAAATACTATTATGCCGCAGATAAGAACGGTGCTGTTATCACCAAGAAAGGTAAGTATACGCTGAAGTATAAGGTACAATATCCATCATACATGTTTAAAGGCACTGTGACTAGAAACTGCGTAGTATATGTCAAGACCGGCGGAAAGCTTCACATGGGATGGAAGACCATCAAAGGCAAGAAGTATTATTTCGATCCCGATGCATATAGATGCACTACCATGACAGAGAATGGTGTGAAGTATTACTTTGGAAAGACCGGTTCAGTTACCAAAGAGATCAAGCAGGCAACATGATAAGGGAGGAGATAACGATGACTTTTATTAAAAAGACAACAACATTGGCTCTGACATTGATCATGGCAGGCAGTATCTTCCCGATGACTTCAATGGCTGCAACTTACAGTAATGAGTGGGTAGAGAAGGACGGCAAATGGTATTACTATGATAGTGACGGCAGGAAGGTCAAGCGTACCAGCATGGAACGTTATGATGACGGAGCCTATAAATACTTCGTTCTCAACAGCAAGGGCGTGCAGGTGACCAAGAAGGGATGGTATACCACTAATTATGTATATTCCGAATACGGCAATAAGATCAAGTATCAGAATAAGTACTACATCAAGAGCGACGGATCCTGTACCACAGGCTGGAAGAAGATCAGCGGCAAGTGGTATTACTTTGAAGAGAACGGCGCGATGGCAAGGAGCCAAGCTGTTAATAAGCTGGATAGTGCCGGCAAGGACAGGTATTACCTGCTTGGAAATGACGGTAAGCGCATAACCAAAAAGGGGTGGTATAAGGTAACTCTCAAGGAGCTTAGCAGCGTCGGAATAATCAACTCATACGATATCTGGTACTTTGTCAAGACAGATGGAACAGTTGCACGTAACTGTGTGAAGAAGATAGGCAAGAAGAAGTATCTGTTCTATGAGAATGGAGAGCTTATAATTAATTCTTACTGTCCGATCTATGACAAAGAACATAATATTAAGTGCTATTATGCCGCAGATAAGAATGGCGTTGTGATCACCAAGAAGGGTAAGCAGACGTTGAAGTCTAAGGAGTCATTTAAGCAACTTACTTACAGTTTTAGTGGTACTTATAATACGATCGTATACGTCAAGACCGGTGGTCAGCTCCACATAGGATGGAAGACCATCAAGGGTAAGAAGTATTACTTCGACCCGGAAGCACTCAGGTGTGAAACAATGACAAAAGACGGCGTGAGATACTATTTCGGCAGAACCGGATCCGTCACCAAAGAGGCCAAGCCGGATTGATATGTAATCTGATCGTTTTATCAGACGGGCTGTCTCAAGTGGTTGGGGCAGCCCTTGTTTTTGTGCATTTGTTGTACCGTCTGCCTGATAATATGGTGAATTGGTTAATAATAATTGACAGTTATATCTGACATATTAATAATATGGCATTATGCCAAAATTGTTTGGGAGGTTAGGATATGTCACATTTGAAGAAGATCGCCGCGGTCGGGCTGACGCTTACGACGATGGTAAGCATGTTCCCGATGACGGTCATGGCGGCAACCAAGAATGGCTGGGTACAGAATTCAAGCGGCAAGTGGTCCTATTATGAGGATGGCGAGAAGGTTAAGTACGATTCAAGGGAGGACTACACTGACGGGAAGTGTTATGTTTTCAGCAGCGCGGGTTACCGTTATACGAAGAAGGGGTTGTACACAAGTTCATACATTTATACACGTTATGGTGATAAGGTCAAGTTTAAGCAGTCTTATTACATCCAGGATGACGGATCTGTCCTTGAGTATTCCTGGAAGAAGATCAGCGGGAAGTGGTACTACTTCGGTTTTCGCGGGAAGATGTATAAAAGTACAACAGAATACAAGTATGACGAGAAGACCGGAACAGGTAAGTACTATCTCCTTGGTAACGATGGTGCAATGATAACCAAGAAAGGCTGGAACAAGGTAACGCATAAGGAATACTCCAGATGGTCTGTGGATCTATACAAAGAGACACGTTATTATTATGTACTGTCAGACGGATCCGTGGCAAGAGACTGTGTAAAGAAGATCAAGGGCAAGTATTATGCTTTTGATTATGAAGGTCTCATGGTACAGAACAGTGGATATTCCGTAAATGGCAAGAAGAAATACCTGTATGGCTCCGACGGGTCAAGGATAACCAAAAAAGGCTGGATAAAGTTGACCGTAACAAGTACTCACAAAGGTGCCAATTATTCTTACACTTCGAAATCAAAGCAATGGTTCTATGTAAATAAGGACGGTACAGTTGCCACAGGATGGAATAAGATCAGCGGTAAATGGTATTACTTTGATTCATATTCGGGAAAGATGTATAGATCTACTGAAATCAGCTGGATCGATGAAGGAAAGACATACATCTTCAATAGTGATGGCGTTTGCATCAATCATTGATAAGGAGGGAGTAACATATGTCTGGTATTAAGAAAGCAGCGGCTATGGGTCTGACTCTGACGATGGTCGTAGGCATGCTTCCGGCGGTTGCATCAGCCTATTCATCCAAGTCGGGCTGGGTCAAGAATGAAGATACAGGTAAGTGGTCATATTACGAGAACGGCCGTAAGATCAAGTGCGCAGTGAGAGAAGACGAGTCAACCGGTAAGAAATACCTTCTCGATGCTTCAGGGAACCGTGTCACCAAGAAGGGCTGGACCACATTGAAGTATTACTATTCCGAATATGGCGACAAGATCAAACAGTCCAAGAAATACTACATCCCAAAAGGCGGAGCTGTCTTTGAGACCGGTTTTCACAAGGTCGGATCGAAGAATATGTATTTTTATGAAGGTGAGTCTGTCAGGAATTCAATAGCTTTCATTTATACAAAGGATGGCGATCTCAAAGAAGCCTATTATGTTGGCAAGAACGGTACCAAGATCACAAAGCAGGGATGGTTCCACATGAAGGGGACTTCCTACAGCTCTTATGATGGAGATAAGTCGAAATATGATTACTGGATCTACATCAAAAAGGGCGGCAAACTGGCTACAGGTCTGAAGAAAATCGGCAAAAAGAAGTATGTATTTACCTTTTACGGATTAATGGTAACGAACGGCGTAGGAAGCAGCTCTTCAACAAGCAATACATATTATCTGGCCGACAAGAATGGCGTTCAGGTAACTAAGAAGGGCTGGCATAAGGTATCGACCTCCAGCACGAGCAAGGGCACATCCGGAACTACTACTTATAAGATCACAAATTGGTACTTTGTCAAGAAGGATGGCACACTTCAGACAGGACTGAAGAAGATCAGCGGGAAGTATTACTATTTCTCTCCTTCAATGACAACTGAGTATTCTTACACTAAGCAGGGCGATGAATATGATACGGTCTATTACTTCGGCAAGGACGGCACCTGCAAGAAGACGAAGAAGATCGAGAAGACGGTTAATATTTAAGTTTTATAAGATGACTTAAGCCAAGAAGAGGGGGGCTGTCGCAAAAGTGAAGTGATTCACTGAGCGGCACCCCTTTTAAGTGCATGTGTTGTGCAGACAGCCGAATAATATGGTGAATCGGTTATATTGACGATAACATGGACAATGGGTTGATCAGTTGGCCATGTCCGATATTTTGTCCATGTAAATCAAAAACATTGACAAAAACATGGACAATGGGTTGATCGGTTGGCCATGTCCGATATTTTGTCCAGGTAAATTAAAAACATTGACAAAAACATGGACAAGAGGTTGATCGGTTGATCATGTCCGATATTCTGCCTAGGTAAATAAAAAACAGGTACAAAAACAGGTACGATCAACTCCAGCCAATAATTGTATAACCCCGTAAACTCTGCTATATTAACTATTAGCATATAATAGGGGAGGTATGGCATGTCACATCTTAAGAAGTTCATTGCATTAGGCATGACCGTCGTAACAGTCGCCGGGCTGATGCCTGTAACATCGTTGGCTGCAGTTTCCGGCTGGGTCGAGGAAGACGGCAAATGGTACTTTTACAGTAGCGGCAGGAAAGAGAAGTATAAAACGGTCTACGAGAGCGGACTGCAGGGGTACTATCTGTTAAACGGCAGAGGGGAACGGGTAACCGGCAAGAATGGTCTTTACACGACAAAATACATGATGTCGGCTTATGGTGATAAGGTTAAGTTCAAGAGATCCTATTACCTTAACGAAGACGGTTCCGTACTTGATCAGAAGTGGAAGAAGATCGACGGCAAGTATTTCTATTTCGGGTATTCCGGGATCATGACGAAGGCCTCATCCGCAGAGAAGATCGACAAAGAGACAGGAAAACTCGTATATTATCTCCTTGGTAATGACGGAGCACGTATCACCAAGAAAGGCTGGCATCAGGTAACATATAAGGGTTTTGAGCCGGTCTATGGCAATATAAAGTCTACAAAGTACTGGTACTATGTAAAATCTGACGGAACCTTGCAGACCGGCTTGAAGAAGATCAAAGGCAAGTATTACCTGTTCAATTCATCAGGATGTCTCATCCAGAATGGCGCATGCAAGCTGGACAACGGCAAAACGTATGTTGCAGACAAGAATGGTGAGCGCATCAAGAAAAAGGGATGGGTCAGCGTTAAGAGGAAGGAATCAGGTGAGCACAGCAGTACCACCTATTCAGAGACGGTTACTTACTGGTACTACCTGAAGTCAGACTCAACCTGTGTTACCGGATGGAAAAAGCTCGACGGCAAATGGTATTACTTTAGCCCCTACAGGTCGACAGCATGTACGGTGGCCATGTATAACAAAGAGACCGGGAAATATGATAATTATTATTTCAACAGCAAAGGCGTTTGCAGGAATTATAAGTAAGGAGGGATGATATGATGCGGATCAATAAGATTACGGCACTTGCACTGACATCGGTCATGATGGTAGGGATCATCCCTGCAGCAGCCATGGCAGATTCGGTTAAGCAGGGCTGGATCGAGAAGGATGGCAAGTGGTATTACTACGAAGATGGATTCAAGGTGAGAAGCTCCGTTAGATACTGCTCTGACAAGGACGGGAAGTGTCTGCTCGATGCTTCCGGCGTTCGCGTTGACGGCAAAAAAGGCTGGGTAACGATAAAGACACAGTATTCATCGTATGGTGACAAATACAAGGCTTCTGTCAAATATTATCTCAAGAGTGACGGAACGGTGTATAACGGGGTCTGGAAGAAGATCAGCGGGAAGTACTACTTTTTCGATTACAACGGAAAGATGGTCAAGAATACGACCGGCGGTGTGTATGATATCGACCTTGGAACTTCAAGGTACTATCTGGCCGGAAGCGACGGTGTGCGTATCACAAAGAAGGGCTGGCACAAAGTCTCATATGTCAAGTATGACAGCTTCGGCAAGAAGTCCACAACGAAAGTATGGTATTACCTGAAGAGCGGTGGCGAAGCCGTAACAGGCATCAAGAAGATCAGCGGCAAGACATACCTTTTTGACAGGTATGGTGCGCTTGTTCAGAATAATTATGCCGCCGTTGATAAGGGTTCTTATTATGATTTTTACGCAGCTGATAAGAATGGTGAGATCATTACCAAGAAGGGCTGGCATAAGCTCAAGTATACAAGCACATATGACAATGGCAGAGCAAAGGGTACGTCCACGTCAACACATAAAGTGTATGTAAATAAGGACGGCAAACTTGCAACCGGTCTTAAGAAGATCGACGGCAAATACTACTATTTCGGACCGCTTATGTACTGTCAGCAGTCATGGCTTGATCAGGAGAAGAACGAGATGCACTATTTCGGCAAGGATGGTGCTCAGACGTATGTGGTGAAGGATTATAATTGAGACGGGAGGGATGGATATGTCACATTTGAAGAAGATCGCTGCGGCCTGAATGACGCTGACGATGGCCGCAACCTTGTTCCCGATGACTTCTCTTGCTGATACCAAGGAAGGTTAGGTGCAGAATTCGGAGGGCAAGTGGTCCTATTATGAGGATGACGCGAAAGTTAAGTGCGATTCAAGATTTGATGAGTCAGACTACAAGTATTACGTGCTTGACAGCAAGGGTTACCGTTATACGAAGCCGGGACTTTATACAGCCTCATACTTCTACACCTACTATGGTGACAAGGTTAAGTATAAGAGGTCTTTCTACGTCCAGAGTGACGGTTCCCTGCTCAGGTTCAGTTGGAAGAAGATCAGCGGTACTTATTACTATTTCACTCCGTCGATGCAGACAGTTACTACTTACGACAAGGTAAGCAAGAATGGGGATTACTACACGAGGTATTATTTCGGCAGGGACGGTAAGTGCAAGAAGACAGAGAAGATCTATTATGCGACTTGATCTTGAGTCCGGAAATTAACTTAAACTTTGGCGTGGGCTGTCTCTTTTTGAGGCAGCTCCTTTAGCTGTGTAAAAGTTGTGTGAACTTACTTAAAACACTAATGAAACTTTGTTCGAAAGATATTTTATGAATATGTGTTTTTTGTTATATTCGTGGTATGCAGAAATGTAACAATCTTGTGAATGGAGGTTATACTATGGCACATTTGAAGAAGATCGCTGCTGCGGGAATGACTCTGGCGATGGTAGTGAGTGTACTGCCGATGACGGCGCTTGCAGCAAGCCACAGGTATGAATGGGTCCAGAAGGACGGTAAGTGGTACTACTATGATGGGTACGGCCGTAAAGTTAAGAATAAGGCGGAGTACGATTATACTGACGGTAAGTACTATCTCTTGGACGCTAATGGTGTCCGCGTGACCAAGAAGGGGTGGTATAAGACCAAGAAGTATACCACTGAATACGGTGATACGTTCAAGATCAATTTCTCGTATTATATTGGAAAGGACGGCGCCTGTGTTAGAAACGAATTGAAAAAAATCGGAAAGAAATATTACTATTTCGACTATGATGGACGGATGGCAACAAACCGTGTCGTCGAACACGAGAAGTATGATGAAGAGACCGATGATTGGTCATATTCTTATTATCTGATTGGCAGTGATGGTGCACGTATAACCAAGAAAGGCTGGCATAAGATCAAGACAACCAGTTTCAATACGTCTACCGGCATGAAGAAAACATCTACAAATTATTATTATATTCTGGATACTAAGGGCACGGTTGCAAGAGATTGTGCAAAGAAGATCGGTAAGAAGTATTACGGATTCGATTATCAAGGTGCAATGATAAAGAATGGTTATGCGTATGCAAAAAACGGCAAGGCATATCTGTTTGACAAGAAAGGCAACCAGATCAAGAAGAAAGGTTGGCACAAGATCACCAGTAAGGAGGTCTGGAAGGGTTTGAGTTATTCCGAGACGTATAAGGGTACCAACTGGTATTACGTTAAGAAGGACGGAACGCTTCAGACGGGACTGAAGAAGATCGGTAAGAAGTATTACTACTTTGAACCTGCGATGCTCAAGTGCTCATCACGCACTAAGAATGGCAAGACATATATCTTCGGTAAGTCCGGTGCTCATACGAAGATAGTTGAGGGAAATTATGCAAATTATGGTTCCTGACAGTCCGGAAGAATAATCTCTTTAGGAGCTGCCTTAACGGGCAGCTCCTTTTTTTGGTATGACGGGCATGTCCCGAACCTCGGGTGAAAGTCCCGAGGGGCGTAGTTGCCGACGAACCTTA
>DGUG01000047.1 GCA_002394535.1 Lachnospiraceae bacterium UBA4316 | reverse complement strand
GGAGACGAGATAGTTGTGGGAGCCGGTATATACAGAGAATCTGTCAATCCCGCTAATTCCGGTAAAGAGGACAGCCGTATCGTTTATCGTGCGGAAGAGAAAGGCACTGCCGTAATAACAGGTGCCGAGGAATGGAATAAATGGGAGAGCGAAGGCGGCATATGGCGGGCCCAAATACCAAACAGTTTTTTTACCGACCGTAATCCCTTTACGGAACTTGTTGCAGGAGACTGGTTCATCGCAAGCTACAATGCCCATCTGGGCGATGTATTCCTTGACGGAAAATCATTGTATGAAGTCTGGTCAAAAGACGATGTATTAAATCCTCCGAAAAACACTACGTCATGGGATCCGGATTTTACTTCATATGTCTGGTACACCGAGCAGGACGAGAAGAATGATGCAACTGTTATTTACGCCAATTTCCATGATATTGACCCTACAGGCGCCAATATTGAGGTAAGTGTGAGGAAGAACTGTTTTTATCCGGACAAGACGGGAATTGATTATATTACCGTTTCGGGATTTAAGATCTGCCAGGGGGCAACCCAGTGGGCACCTCCCACGGCATATCAGGAGGGTATGGTAGGCCCTCACTGGTCGAAAGGATGGATAATAGAGGATTGTGAGATATCCGAATCCAAATGCAGCGGTATTAGTCTGGGAAAACTGTATCAGCCCTATGATGACAACCGCTGGTCCAAAGAAAAATACAAGGATGGGGCGCAGACCCAGAGAGATGTTGCCATGAGTGCTCTTCTTCGCGAAGGCTGGAACAAAGACAATATCGGCAGTCACACAGTCAGAAGATGTGATATCCATGATTGCGGACAGACGGGAATAGTCGGCAACCTTGGCGGGGTATTCTCCGTTATAGAAGATAATCACATTCATCATATAAACAACAAGCAGAACCTTGCAGGTGCCGAAATAGCCGGTATCAAGATGCACGCTGCGATTGATGTTGTATACAGAAGAAACCATATACATCATTGCACAAGAGGAATGTGGCTTGACTGGATGGCACAGGGTACAAGGATCACACAGAGTGTTTTCCACGACAATACTCTGCCGTATGATTTTCTCATGAGGGAAGAAAATCAGGTGGCATACGGAGAAGATGTATGGATAGAAGTTTCTCACGGACCGACACTTGTGGATAACTGTATTCTGCTATCTACGAGAAGTGTGAGGCTCTCCGCGCAGGGAGTTGCTTTTGTACATAATCTGATCGGAGGTTCTATTTGTGCAGTGGGACGCGGAACGGATAACGGGGCGCCGGGAGTGGCTTCTCCCAGATATACGCCGTATCATGTCCCTCATTCAACGGATATTGCGGGATTTATGACATTCCTTCACGGAGATGCCAGATTCTACAACAATATATTTGTTCAGAGACCTTATAATCCGTATCTTGCCAGATTTGTTGAGACGAACAGGGATTCGCAGTGGGATGACGGAAATCTTACAGTCGGAACATGGCCGTTTGATCCGTATCCGACATATGAAGAATGGAATTCCATGTTTGAGGGATACTGCGGAGAAGGCGGTGAGCGTACCGACAAATATTACACGGGACTTCCGGTATGGAGTGAAGGTAACGCATATTATAACGGTGCAATACCATGGAAAAATGAGAAAAAATCCCGCATATCGGATCAGAGGGCGGAAGTTGATATTGTAAAGAAGCAGGATGGCTGGTACATAAGCTGTAATATTGACGCATCAAAGGAAGATTTCTCGCCAAATCTGATAAATACCGAAACACTTGGCAAGGCATTTGAGCCGGATGCCAAGTTTGATAACCCCGACTGCACCGAGATAATATTTGATACGGATTATTTCGGGAATAAGCGGGAAGGCAGGATAATTCCCGGTCCTTTTGCCAAAGATGACTTAATTGATAAAAAACTCCCCATTTAGTATAATTATCAAGATTATGCAACATGGAGTAGGAGTATGCATTATATTGTATTTGACCTTGAGTGGAATCAGGCTGCCGGAAGAATAGGGCATGAAGGCGGGCTTCCATTTGAAATAGTGGAAATAGGTGCGGTTAAACTTAATCGCAGAATGCAGATAGTTGACAGGTTTGAGGAAGTTATTAAACCGAAGATATATCCGCATATGCACTTCATGACCACCAAGATCGTGGGTCTTGAGAAGGAAGATCTTGATAACGGCAAGGAGTTTCCCGAAGTTATGGAACGGTTTCTCAAATGGTGCGGCAGTAATTATAAGTTCTGCATCTGGGGGACGCTTGATATAACCGAACTGCAGCGGAACATGTGCTACTATGGCATGGATGAGCTGACTGACAAGCCACTGCCTTATCTGGATGTACAGAAGCTTTACAGTCTTGCGTACGAAGACGGTAAGATAAGACGTGCTCTCGAATATGCGGTCGATGAGCTGTGCATCACGAAGGATGAGCCTTTCCACAGAGCGAATAACGATGCATATTACACTGCGAAGGTTCTCGAACAGATACATAAGAGTCACACCGATGTCGAAAGCTATATTTCCTATGATCTCTTTATGCTTCCGCGTGATAAACGTGATGAAGTCAAAGTAAAGTTCAAGACATATTCGAAATATATATCAAGGGAATTCTCAGATAAAACAGAAGCTATGCAGGACAAAATGGTTTCGTCCACCAAATGCTGCGTGTGCGGACGACAGACCAAAAAGGTAATTAAATGGTTTTCGGTTAACGGACGTCATTATTATTATGTGGGTTCCTGTAAGAGACACGGGTTTATTAAAGCAAAAGTAAGGATGAAAAAAGCCGATGACGGTAATGTCTTTGTTGTTAAAACAATGAAAGTGATTGACGAAGCCGCTGTTGAAGCAATAAAGGAAAAACAGGAAAAGCTTCGCGCACAAAGAGCGGAAAGACGGCACAGGGATTAGGGTATGAGACTGAAGAATGTACCCGGCTCAAGAGAAGCTGTTGCGGCAAGTGATTTTGTCGTAACGGAGCCTGAAAAATATAGGGGATGCTGGAGGAAAGAGATATTTGCAAATAACAACCCCATCCATACCGAGATCGGAATGGGAAAAGGGAAGTTTATCACAACTCTTGCGGCTCAAAATCCCGATATTAACTACATAGGAATAGAGAAGTATTCAAGCGTGCTCATCAGAGCGATCGAAAAGGCTCAGGCGGATATCCTTCCGAATCTTAGGTTCATCAGGATGGATGCTGAAGATATAGAAGACATATTTGCAAAAGATGAGATCAGCCGGATATATCTGAACTTTTCAGACCCGTGGCCCAAGGACAGGCATGCAAAGAGAAGATTACCCTCACGAAGATTCTTAGGAAGATTTGCAAATATACTTGAGGATGGCGGAACGATTGAATTCAAGACAGATAACAGGGATCTGTTTGATTTTGCTCTTGAGGAGGTAGAGCCTGCAGGATGGAGACTTTTGGCTTCAACCTTTGACCTTCATAATGACTCCAAAATGAACGAGGGGAACATTATGACGGAATACGAGGAAAAATTCTCGGCAGCAGGAAACCCGATCTGCAAATATATAATTGCTCCAGATAGCGTGGCTCTCAAGAAGCAGGAAGGATAGTAATGAAAGAACTGGATTATCCCTTTGATTCAAGATATATAATCAAGAAGAAAAAATCATTAAAAAAAGAACTGTTGGCCGCTGATACAAAGTACATTGACAAAAAGGTTGCAGTTCTCGGCGGCTCTACAACTCATGATATAGCGGCTATTCTTGAGTTGTTTCTGTTAAATTTCGGAATAAGGGCTCAGATTTACGAGAGCGAATACAATCAGTTCTGGGAGGACGTGATGTTCGACAATCCGGAACTTACGAAATTTGCTCCCGATATTATTTATATTCATACTACAAACAGAAATATAACGTTTCCTAAGATAGGAATGAGTGCGGACGAGGTAAACAGCCTGCTTGATGGTGATTACAACAAATTCTGTGCCATGTGGGAAAAGGCCCGAAACACTTATCATTGTCCCATAATTCAGAACAATTTTGAGTTTCCCACATACAGGATACTCGGTAATTCGGATTGTGTAAATGCAGCGGGAAGCGTTAACTACATCAACAGCCTTAATGCCAGGTTTGCGGGATACGCAAGAGACCACAAGGATTTCTATATTGAAGATATCCAGTATCTTTCTGCATCGTACGGGCTTGATGCATGGGCCGATCCTCTATACTGGCATATGTACAAATATGCCCTTTCAATGGAGGCGATCCCGACTCTTTCATACAGTGTTGCATGTATTATTAAATCGATATACGGCAAGAACAAGAAAGCTCTTGCGCTGGATCTTGATAATACGCTGTGGGGAGGAATTGTGGGAGACGATGGACCGGAAAATCTGTCGATCGGACCGGAGACAAGCATGGGTCAGGTCTACAGCGAATTCCAGGAATACATCAGGAGTCATAAGGATATCGGAGTAATTCTTACCGTTGATTCCAAAAATGATTACGAGAACGCCATCGCAGGACTTAACCACCCGGATTCGGTGCTTCATCCGGATGATTTTGTAGTCATTAAGGCAAACTGGGACCCTAAGAGCAAGAATCTTGTCGATACTGCAGCCGAGCTTAACCTGTTGCCGGAGAGTTTTGTATTTGTGGATGACAATCCTGCGGAGCGTGAGATTATAAAAACCCAGGTGCCGGGTGTTGCGGTACCTGAGATAGGAGAAGTGGAAAATTATATCCGCGCGATTGATCATGCAGGGTATTTCGAGGTAACTAATCTATCCGCCGATGATGCCAAACGTAATGAGATGTACAAGGCAAATGCTCAGCGTGCGGCTCTTGAAGCTTCTTTTTCCGATTACGGCCAGTATCTTGATTCACTTGAAATGACAGGAGTGATTAAGAGTTTTGAGCCGGTATTTCTTGACAGGATCGCCCAGCTGACAAACAAGAGTAACCAGTTCAACCTTACGACCAGGAGGTATTCGAGGGCGGAAATAGAGGAAGTAGCCGACTCTGACGAGTATATAGACTTATACGGAAAACTTATCGACAAGTTCGGAGATAATGGTGTAGTATCAGTTGTGATAGGACACAAGAATAAGGATGTCCTTGATATGGATCTGTGGATAATGAGCTGCCGTGTGTTAAAGAGAGATATGGAGTTTGCGATGATGGATGAGCTTGTGTCAGCCGCAAAGGCAGCAGGTCTTCGTAAAATCATGGGATACTACTATCCGACAGCCAAGAATAACATGGTCCGCGATTTTTACGAGCGTATGGGATTTACAAAAGTTTCCGAGGATGGGGAAGGAAATACAACCTGGGAGTTTAATCTGACGGATGAGTATACAAATCAGAATACGCATATTAAAGTAAATATGTAAAGGGAGAGGAATATGACACGGGAAGAGGTATATGAGAGATTAAATGCAGTATTTGCAGATGTTTTTGACGATGATGAGTTGACGGTAAACGATGAGACAACCGCTGCTGATGTTGACGGGTGGGATTCGCTTATGCACATCACGTTGATTGATGCGGTGGAAGAAGAGTTTGATATAAGCTTTGACATGAAAACCATCGTGAAGCTCAAAAATGTGGGTGAAATGGTTGATAAAATACTTGAAGAAGCAGAATAAAACAGAACAGAAAGGATGACAAACTATGAAGAGAATCGGAATGCTTACAAGCGGCGGAGACTGTCAGGCTCTTAATGCTGCAATGAGAGGTGTTGTTAAATCACTCATTAACAGTAAAGAGGAAGTGGAGATATACGGTTTCCTTAACGGCTACAGAGGATTGATCTACGGTGATTTCAAGATGCTTACCGGAAGGGATTTTGCCGGAATCCTTACAGTCGGCGGAACGATACTCGGAAGCAGCAGAACTCCTTTTAAAACTATAAAAGAACCCGATGAAAACGGGCTTGATAAAGTTGAGGCAATGAAGCAGAACTACTACAAGCTTCGCCTTGACTGCCTTGTTATCCTTGGCGGAAACGGGACCCACAAGACTGCCAATCTGTTAAGACAGGAGGGCCTCAACATAATCACACTTCCCAAGACAATAGATAACGATCTGTACGGAACGGATATGACTTTCGGCTTCCAGTCGGCTGTTGACATTGCAACGGAGTGCATCGACTGCATTCATACAACGGCTGCATCTCACGGACGTGTATTCATTGTTGAAGTTATGGGACATAAGGTGGGTTATCTCACGCTTAATGCCGGAATGGCAGGCGGAGCCGATATTATCCTGATCCCCGAGATTCCTTATGATATAGACAAGGTTGTGGAGGCTATCAAGCACCGCGAGGAGCGGGGAAGTAGGTTTACGATTATCGCGGTGGCAGAAGGTGCCATCAGCAAAGAAGACGCAAAACTTTCCAAGAAAGAATATGCCAAGAAGCTTGAAAAGATGCCCCATCCTTCGGTTTCATACGAGATTGCGGAGGGTATTAAGCAAAGAACCGGACAGGAAGTCAGGGTTACCGTTCCCGGACATACACAAAGAGGCGGAAGCCCCTGCCCTTATGACAGAGTATTTGCAAGCCGCTTAGGTGCGGAGGCAGGAAAGCTTATTCTTGAGGGTGAATACGGATTTATGGTTGGATACCGCAATCGTGAGATTGTAAAGGTTCCTCTTGAGGACGTGGCAGGGAAACTTAAGATGCTCGATCCCAAAGCTACTATTATTCAGGAAGCCAAAATGCTCGGCATAA
>DGUG01000134.1:17507-23146 GCA_002394535.1 Lachnospiraceae bacterium UBA4316 | reverse complement strand
ACAAAACGGCTCTCATAACCGGAAGCGACTTTAATCATATCAAAAACGTGCTCCGCATGAAGGAGGGTGATGAAGTTTCTGTTATGGTGCCGGGAGACGGGAACGAGTACCGATGCGAGATAGCATCATTCACCGATGAGGAAGTTAGACTTACGATCCGGTTCGTTAAGGAAAGCGATGTTGAACTGCCGTGTGAGGTTGTTCTCTATCAGGCGCTTCCGAAGTCCGATAAGATGGAACTTATAATAACAAAATCGGTTGAACTGGGTGTTACGAAGATAGTGCCGGTTGCAACAAAACGTGCCGTCGTAAAACTTGACAGTGAAAGATCAGGAAAAAAGATTGCCAGATGGAATGCGATATCCGAGACAGCGGCAAAGCAGTCAAAGCGGGCGATTATCCCTCAGGTAGCCAATATAATGTCGATGGAAGAGGCACTATCGGATTGCGCGGATTTTGAAGTAAAAATCATACCTTACGAGTTGTCAGATCCGGATTTAATGAATCGTACGCGGGATGTGATTGCCGGAATTACCCCCGGCAAAAAGGTAGCCGTATTCATAGGTCCCGAGGGCGGATTTACGGAAGAAGAGATAAATCTTGCAACAGATGCGGGGTGTGAGCCTGTTACACTTGGTCATAGGATACTGCGTACGGAAACCGCGGGGATCGTTGTTCTTTCGTGGATAATGTATAATGTTGAGCCTTAGGAAATATAGGAATGAATAGCATATATTTGGACAACAGCGCAACAACACGCGCTTTTGATGAAGTAACCGAATACATGACGCATATTATGAAGGATGTCTACGGGAATCCTTCGAGCATGCATACGGAAGGGATAGCGGCGGAAGCTGAAGTAAAAAAAGCCCGTGAAAAACTGGCACAGATAATGAAGGTTGATGCCGGCAGTATTATATTCACCTCAGGCGGAACCGAATCGGATAACCTTGCGATAATAGGCGGTGCGTTGGCCAACAAAAGAGCCGGTATGCACCTGATAACGACGAAGACAGAACATCCCGCTGTCTTAGAGTCTATGAGATTTCTTGAAGAGCAGGGATTTAGTGTTACATATCTTGATGTCGGAGCAGACGGAAGAGTGAATCCCGATGATCTGAAGGCTGCGCTCACGGATGAGACCATACTTGTCTCAATAATGAATGTTAATAACGAGATAGGCTCCGTTAATGATATTAAGGAAATCGGTGCGATAATCAAGGATTATAAGTCTTCAATCCTGTTTCACACCGATGCGGTTCAGTCATTCGGAAAGTTCAGGATTAGCCCGAAATCCTGTAAGGTCGACATGATGTCTGTAAGCGGGCACAAGATCCACGGACCGAAGGGTGTGGGAATTCTGTATGCTGCCGGTAAAGTTAAGTTTCATCCGCTTATGCTTGGCGGAGGACAGCAGAAGGGTTTGAGATCCGGCACGGAAAATGTCCCCGGAATAGCCGGTATAGGACTTGCCGCGGAACTGATTTATAAAGGTTTTGAAGAAAAAACGGATAAGCTTTATGAACTCAAGCGCTATTTTATCGGAGAACTCATTAAACTGCCCGATGTTTTTGTAAACGGAATTCCTCAAAACGCATTTACGGATGAGACCGTGATCCGCATGACGGCGCCTCATATAATAAGCGCATCCTTTGGGCAGGTTCGTGCGGAAGTATTGCTGCATGCGCTCGAGGCCAGAGGAATATATGTATCCTCCGGAAGCGCCTGCTCGTCCAACAAGCCTTCGGTCAGTGCAACATTGCAGGCTATCGGACTTGACAGAAATCTGCTGGATTCAACATTGCGATTTTCAATGTCGCATTCAACGACGCGGCAGGATATTGATATGACACTGACGGTATTGTCGGATGAATTACCGAAACTGCGAAAGTTTACCCGCCACTGAAGATCGAAGCAGCTCTTAAATGCCGTGGCTCTCAAGAAGGGAAATCAGACAGGTTATGAAATATTCAACATTCTTAATAAAATATGCAGAGATAGCCATTAAGGGCAAAAACCGTTATGTGTTCGAGGATGCTCTGATGCATCGTATGAAGCTTGCTCTTAAACATATTGACGGGGAGTTTACCGTAAGTAAGACGCAGGGCAGAATGTTTGTAGACTGTAACAGTGATTATGACTTCGATGAAGTAATTGCAGCGCTGGGGCGGGTATTCGGAATTAACACCATCTGTCCGGTCGTCAAGACTTCGAAAACTGATTTTGACAAACTCTGTAAGGATGTAGTTGCATATGTCGGTGAGGAATATCCCGAAAAAAATGGAACCTTTAAAGTGTTTGCAAGGCGTGCCGACAAGTCGTTTCCTGTTCGTTCGACCGAGATGAACTGCGAGCTCGGTGCGGCTGTTCTGGATGCTTATCCCCGGATGAAGGTTGATGTTCACAAACCGGAAATAGAGCTTAATGTTGAAGTGCGGGAAGATGTGTATATTTACTCAAGGCAGATTCCCGGCCCGGGAGGGATGCCTGTCGGTACAAACGGAAAAGCAATGCTTCTTTTGTCGGGAGGAATAGATTCGCCTGTTGCAGGGTACATGATAGCAAAGCGCGGTGTTAAGATTGATGCTGTCTATTTTCATGCACCGCCTTACACAAGTGAGAGAGCAAAGCAGAAAGTTGTAGATCTTGCAAAACAGATATCAAAATATACAGGTACCATATGCCTTCATGTGATCAATTTTACCGATATCCAGCTTGCAATATATGAAAAGTGTCCGCATGACGAACTGACGATAATTATGCGAAGGTACATGATGAGAATAGCCGAGCAGATAGCTAAAGAGAACGATTGTCTGGGACTTATAACGGGTGAAAGCATCGGGCAGGTTGCCAGCCAGACGATGCATTCTCTTGCGGTTACAAATGAAGTTTGCACTCTCCCTGTTTTCAGACCACTCATTGGATTTGATAAGCAGGAGATCATTTCCATATCCGAGAAAATTAATACTTTTGAGACATCGATTCTTCCTTTTGAGGATTGCTGTACTATATTCGTTGCAAAGCACCCGGTGACAAAGCCGAAATTAGAAGTTATACAAAAATCCGAAACAAAACTTTCGGACTGTATTGACGATCTTGTTGCAAAAGCGCTCGAGGCCCATGAGGTTATAAACGTAATATAGGTGATGTATGTTTGATACAAAGACCCACAAAAGAATACCGGCGGGGCTTTTGTTTTGCATATGCGCTGCAGTTGGTGCGATATGCTTTATCGGCATCTACGGAGTAAGTGTTCTTGATTTTACAAACACGGGATGGCTGTTTGACAACGATCATGATCTTAGGCAGCATTACATCGGATGGTGCCATTTCAGAACCGATCCGTGGCATTTTCCAATAGGACTGATTGATTCTCTTTCGTTTCCGAACAGTATGTCCGTCATATATACGGATTCGATACCGATCTTTGCGGTTTTGTTTAAAATCATAAGCCCGTATCTTCCTCAGACTTTTCAATATTTCGGACTGTTCGGAATAATGTCTTTCATGCTTATGGGCGGGTTTTCCTCAATCCTTCTTCGTAGATTTATAAACGATGATTTTTTCTGTGCAATGGGGTCGGTTTTTTATGTAATAAGTGCACCTGTAATACAGAGAATGTATTATCATACCGCTCTTTCTGCCCAGTGGCTCATTATTGCTGCCCTTGTTTTGTGGGTATATAACAGTGGAATTGCATCGGATGCAAGGCGAATAGTGTACTGGGGACTTCTCGGATTCTTGTGTGTGGGTATTCACTCATATTTCCTCCCCATGGTCGGAATTATACTGGCAGCTGCCCTCATAACGCAGTATGCCGAAAAAACCCGTATGCTCCTGATCGTTTCACAGCTAGCGGCATTTTGTTTATGCGGGCTGTTTAATCTGTTTATTCTCGGGGGATTCTACGGAGATACATCCCCTGTGGGATTCGGACTCGGAACATTCGGAAGTAACCTCAATACCTTTATAAACCCATGGGAGATAGGAAAGCTACTGCCACAGCTTCCGCTTCAGAATCTGTTTCAATATGAGGGTATGGCATACTTAGGTGCCGGAATACTTCTTTTATATGTTGTAGTAGCGGTAGGAATGATATTCAGAAGAATCCGGAGGATTCCCGAAGAAGCGTTTCATTCTTCAAAGATATACGGAAGAGTAACGGTAGCATTGGTTGCCGTATCATTCGTGGTCGCCGTGATCCCGAACATCTCGTACAATGAAACGACGATCCTCTGGTTGCCGCTGCCCGGTATAATCGATAATCTTATGGGAATATTCAGGTCAAACGGGCGTCTTATATGGCCTGCGATGTATGTTCTAATGACTGCTGCCATAAGCTTTACGGCATATACGTTCAGAAGATATGATTTTGTTGCACGTATTCTGGTTGTTGTTGCACTTGTCCTTCAAATAACGGATATGTCGGATGCGTTTCGTGCAAGGTACGATCTGTACACATCCATACATCCTATCGAAACTTTGTGGGATGACAAAGAGGCAGGATCGTTTACCGAAGGAGCGAAGGAGTTCATATTCCTGTACCAGGATAATGATATAACTATGCAGACGGCATATTACGGGTATCTGCATAATATGAGGCAGAACAATTTTTATTTTGCAAGGGATATTGACGGCAAAGTCAGAGAAGGGATTGATCTGTACTATTCGGAACTTGATAAGGGTAATATCAGACAGTCGGCCATATATATTATAAGAGATGAGGATTATGATAAGGACCCGTCTTATTATGATAGCCTGGATGCCAGAATGATGAGGAAGGCCGGACATGTGATGTTTAGAGCCGACTTGGAGGTGGATCCTTAGGAGGAAATAAAAAAAGGACCACGGCAATATGCCGTGATCCGACTAATTCTGATATTAAACCGTGTACTGGGAAAGGACAGCCATAACGTCGTCGGCATTTCCTTCCGTATGGATGTTAAGGTCGATGGGCTTGCTGAGATCCAAACTGAAAATACCCATGATGGACTTGGCATCGATAACGTATCTGCCAGATACGAGGTCGAAATCGTAGTCAAACTTGGTTACATCGTTAACAAATGATTTAACCTTGTCAATTGAGTTTAATGAAATCTGTACTGTCTTCATGAAAATTCCTCCTTTTCATTTACCTTTAAATTATTCTCTCTTGTTTACAGGATAAATATAAATCCCGCAAGAGTAAATGTCAATTCCGAAAAAACACTAAAAATACGGAGTTTCTCTATGAAAAAGGTAGCATTTCATAACCTTGGTTGTAAAGTCAATTCGTATGAGTTGGATGGAATTTCACAGATGTTCCAAAAACAGGGGTACGAAATTGTTGATTTTGCACAAAAAGCAGACGTATATGTTATAAATACATGTACCGTAACCAATATTGCCGATCAGAAAAGCCGGCAGATGATAAGCCGTGCCAAAATGCGAAACCCCGAAGCTATAGTTGTGGCAGCGGGCTGTTATGTGCAAAATGATCCGGATGCCGCATCCATGAACGAGTCGGTGGACATTGCGGTAGGTAATAATCACAAATCGGAAATTGTGGACATAGTCGAGGAGTATTTAAGAAGCAGGGATGGGGGCGGTAATCCCGGAAAAACCCTCGGAGGCAGAACAATAAGTGATCTGAGCCGGCC
>DGUG01000134.1:2256-17336 GCA_002394535.1 Lachnospiraceae bacterium UBA4316 | reverse complement strand
TGGCAAGGGGCAGGGTAAGGAGCAGAAATCCCGAAGATATAGCCGAAGAGGCAAAGAGGCTGGCTGAGAACGGATATAAAGAAATAGTTCTTACAGGGATACATTTAAGCTCATACGGCTTGGACGACGCCTATAATTTGTTTGCAAAGGGTCAAAACACTAACAGGGCATTACTTGGGGCAATAGAGAAAGTAGCCGGAGTTCCGGGAATAGAGAGGATACGTCTGGGTTCCCTTGAACCCCGTCTGATAACGCGTGAATTTGCGGAGGAACTGGCGCAGAATAATAAGATATGTCCGCATTTTCATCTGTCACTGCAAAGCGGTTCGGACACGGTACTTGAGAGGATGAGAAGGCATTATACAACAGCCGAGTATGAGGAAAAGGTAAATCTGCTAAGGGATATGTTCGAACATCCGGCCATTACAACTGATGTAATCGTGGGATTCCCCGGCGAGAGTGAGGCGGAATTTAAAGAGACAAGGGACTTTCTGGAGAAGGTCAACCTGTATGAATGCCATATATTTAAGTATTCAAGAAGACGGGGAACCGAGGCTGACAAAATGAAGGGTCAGATCAGCAAGGCGGACAAAGCTGTAAGATCCGAACTGCTGATTGCCGATTCTGATCGAAGAAGGCGGGATTTTGCCAGGTATTACATAGGCCGGGAAGTTGAGATTCTGACCGAAGATACTGAAATCCATGACGGAAAAGAGTACACTGTCGGATATACGCCTGAATACGTCAAGGTTTCCATACCTGTAACGAAAAGCGGGCAAATAATGCAAATCTTGTGTTTTGAGGAAGGATGCGATACAATCTATGCAGATAGGAGGGGCTCCATATGCAAAATTTAGGTAATACGCAGTTTTTTAATGTGCAGACAGAACCGGAGACCGGAGTGAAGGTTGTTCTTGAAACTGTTTATGATGCTCTGACCGAGAAAGGGTACAATCCCGTAAACCAGATTGTCGGTTATATCATGTCCGGAGATCCTACATACATCACGAGCCATAACGGTGCCAGAAGCATGATAATGAAGGTAGAAAGAGATGAACTCGTTGATGAACTTCTGACTTCCTATATCAAGAGTAACGGATGGCATTAGAATGAGGATATTGGGACTCGATTACGGTAGTAAGACCGTAGGAGTTGCGATAAGTGACCCTCTTCTAATAACTGCGCAGGGAGTGGAGATCATACGAAGGCAGTCCGAAAACAAACTGCGAAGGACGTACGCAAGGATCGAAGAGATCATTGCCGAGTATGGGGATGTGGAAAGAATCGTTCTCGGATACCCCAAGAATATGAATGATACTATAGGAGACCGTGCGCAGAAAAGCGAAGAATTCAAGGCCGCTCTTGAGCGAAGATGCGGCCTTCCTGTTATTTTGTGGGATGAGAGACTGACGACAGTGGCCGCTGACAGGGCAATGGATGAGGCTGGAATTAAGGCGCCGGATCATAAGAAGTATGTTGATGAAATAGCCGCGATGCTGATTTTGCAGGGATATCTTGACAGACTGCGGATCAGCAAAGAAGACGGAACGGACAATACATAAGGAACCATATGGAGAAGATCAGTTTTAATACCGATAACGGAGTATGTGAGTTTTACGTTATTGATGAGACTCGTATAAGTAATTGTAATTACCTGCTTGTTTCGGAATCATTGGAAGATGAGGCCGAAGCGATGATCCTTAAGGATATATCAAAGGAGACGGATGCGGAAGCGGTTTATGTTCCGGTTGAAGACGAAGTCGAACTTGGAGCTGTTGCTTCTGTTTTTGAGGAGAGTTTGGGAGATATAGATTTTGAATAAAGGGAAACTATGTATCATACCCCTCGGCGGACTTGATCAGATCGGTATGAATATTACAGCTTTTGAATATAATGATGATATTGTGGTGGTCGATTGCGGCCTGGCGTTCCCGGAGGACGACATGCTTGGAATCGATCTTGTGATTCCCGATACTACTTACCTTGAAGAAAACATAGACAGAGTCAGGGGACTTGTAATAACCCATGGACATGAGGATCACATAGGTGCGATACCGTATGTACTTCGGAAGATAAACATTCCGGTATATGGAACGAAGCTTACAATGGCACTTATTGAGAATAAGCTCGAAGAGCATGCCATGCTTGATGCGGTTGAAAGACATATCGTATCATTCGGTGAGAGAGTATCCTTCGGAACACTTGGTGTAGAGTTTATCAGAACAAACCACAGTATAACGGATGCATGTGCTCTTGCAATAACTTCGCCCGTGGGAACGGTTGTGCATACCGGTGATTTTAAGGTCGATTATACCCCTGTGTTTGGAGATCCGATTGATCTTGCGAGATTTGCCGAACTTGGCAAGCAGGGAGTTCTTGCCCTTCTGTGTGATTCCACAAATGCCGAACGTCCCGGTTTTACCAATTCGGAGAGGACAGTTGGAAGAGCCCTCGATAACATTTTTTCCGATCATGCAAAATCAAGGATACTGGTGGCCACTTTTTCTTCGAACGTCGACAGGGTTCAGCAGATAATAGATGCCGCTGCAAGATACGGCAGGAAAGTTGTCCTTGAAGGACGAAGTATGCGGAACATTATCAATACGGCGATAGAGATCGGATATGTCAGGATTCCGGACGGGATACTGATCGATATTTCACAGATAAGGGATTATCCTGATGAGAAGACAGTAATCATAACAACCGGGAGTCAGGGAGAGTCTATGGCTGCCCTGTCAAGAATTGCCACCAACATGCATAAGATGGTATCAATAAAGCCCGGAGACGTTGTCGTATTCTCATCCAACCCTATACCCGGAAATGAAAAAGCTGTATTTAAGGTTATAAACGAGTTGAGCATGAAGGGTGCCGAGGTCATATTCCAGGATACCCATGTAAGCGGGCATGCGTGCCAGGAGGAGATCAAACTGATATATACCCTTACGAGACCCAAGTTTGCGGTTCCGGTACACGGAGAACACAGGCATCTTATGGCTCAAAGGGGTGTAGCTATTGCGGTAGGTGTACCCAAAGAAAATGTGATGATCCTCTCGAACGGACAGGTACTTGAACTGGATCAGGACAGCGCTGTTGTAAATGGTGAAGTAGCAAACGGAGCGGTATTCGTTGACGGACTCGGCGTGGGAGATGTAGGAAATGTTGTGCTTCGCGACAGGCAGCGTCTTGCGGAAGATGGCATAGTGATCGTATGCATGACACTTGAGAGCGGAACTAATACGGTTGTTGCCGGACCTATGGTCATGTCCAGAGGGTTTGTCTATATCAAGGAATCAGATGAGTTCATGGAGGAAGCCCGTGAAATTGTTTCGTATGCCATGGAGAAGATTGCCGACAAAAACATCACGAGCAGAAATAAGATAAGAGAAAATATCAAGGATGCGCTTTCAAGCTTCATCTGGAGACGAATAAAACGCAGTCCTATGATTCTGCCCATAATTATGGAAGAAGTGCTGTAAAGCTTTCTAAAGCCAAGAGGGATAAGATGCTGAGCGATAATGCTATAAAAGCTGTTAATTCAGTAACAGAGGCGATTAAAGAATCACCCGAGTACAAAGATTTTGAAAAACAAAAGAAGATCGTAAAGGATAATCCCAAAACAAGAGATTTGATCGAGAGAGTTAAAAGCATTCAGTTAAGACTGATGAGCATTCCGGAAGAGGAGCGTAACAGTGATTATGTTGAATCCCTTCAGGATGAATATGAGGAAATAACGGAAAATACGGCGGTTTACGATTATTCGAGGGCCGAATCTATATATGTTACAATGTTGCAGGAAGTTTTGGGAAGCATTGTAGAAAGCGTGGATCTGTAAGATGAATGTTAAAAATATGGCTCTTATGTTTATGGGTTTTATAGTAAGAGCGGCAGTACTTGCGATAGTGGTTCTGGTCATATTCCGAATCGGACAAAAAGCATATGATTTCGGGTTTAGAATATTTACCGAAGAAGCGGTAAGCGCGGCTCCCGGAAGAGATGTTGCGGTAACAATCGTTCAGGGCGATTCAACGATGGATGTTGCCAAAATGTTTGAGGAAAAAGGACTTATTAGAGATCCTAATCTCTTCTATGTTCAGAAGAAGTGTTCGGTCTATGACAATGATATACAGCCGGGTTTCTATACACTTAATACTTCAATGACTGCCGAGGATATGTTTGCCATCATTGCTGGCAAGAAGGACGAGGATGGAAAGTCGGGAGAGGATGAAGAGTATAGTGACGATGAGGCACCTGCTGCCGATCCGCTTACGGACGGTGAGTCCGCTCTTGATAAGGTATCCGGAGAGTGGGAAGGTGACGAGGACGGAGAAGAAGTAGTGGATGAAGAGGTTCATGACCCGTTTGAGGAGGGCTCGGTTGTTGAAAATGCGGAAGCTGAAGATGGCGGTGAACAGTGATAACCGATGAGAGAACGTCAACATTTATAGACTCTGTCAGCAACCCTAATACACCTTATCTTGAAGAACTTGAAAAAAAGGCTCATGACGGGGGGATTCCCGTAATACGCCGTGCTACACAGAGTATTTTGAAGTTTATACTTGCGGACCTTAAACCGGAGAATATATTGGAACTTGGAACCGCAACCGCTTTTTCTGCGATTTTTATGGCTACATACGGCGGGAATGTACATATAGATACAATTGAGAATTACAAAAAGCGTATAGTCGAAGCCAGGCAGAACATTGCACAGTCCGGATTTGAAAAAGCTATCCGACTTATAGAAGGAGATGCGCAATCTGTTATTGAAGAACTTGCCGCAGGGGCAAAATCATACGATATGATTTTTATTGATGCAGCCAAAGGACAATATATAAGTTATCTTCCGGTTTGCAAAAAGCTTTTGCGCGATGGAGGTATTCTTATTTCGGATAATGTTTTGTTTGACGGAGATATCGTATTATCGAGATTTGCTGTAAGAAGGAGAGACCGGACAATCCACGCAAGGATGAGAGAATTCCTTCGGGCGGTTTCGGAAGATGAGGAACTTGTAACAACAATACTTCCGGTCGCAGACGGAATGACACTCTCCGTTAAATGCAGATAGGAGGAACAATGGGCAATCCCAAACCCGAACTTCTGGTTCCGGCAGGGAGCCTTGAAGTGTTAAAGACGGCTGTTCGGTATGGTGCCGATGCCGTATATATAGGCGGAGAGGCATTCAGCCTGAGGGCTAAGGCAAAAAACTTCACACATGATGAGATGGCGGAGGGAATAAGATTTGCCCATAACCACGGTGCCCGGGTTCATGTTACAGCTAATATTTTTGCCCACAATTATGATGTTGATCCTGTAAGGGAATACTTCAGGGAACTTAAGGAACTTCGCCCGGATGCGATACTTATTGCCGATCCGGGAGTATTTACGATAGAGAGGGAAATCTGTCCCGAGATTCCGGTCCATATAAGTACACAGGCTAACAATTCGAACTATATGACTTTTGAGTTCTGGAGAAAGTTGGGAGCCGAAAGGGTTGTGTGCGCAAGAGAACTTTCTCTTGATGAGATAAAAGAGATTAGGGGTAAAGTTCCTGCGGATATGGATATTGAGTGCTTTGTTCACGGTGCAATGTGTATATCGTATTCGGGAAGATGCCTCCTCTCATCATATATGGCGGGAAGAAGCGCCAACCGCGGAGAGTGCACTCATCCCTGCAGATGGAAGTATGCAGTTTCTGAGGAGATGCGTCCGGGAGAGTATATGCCTGTTGATGAAACGGAGCGGGGGACATTTATATTCAACTCTAAGGATTTGTGCATGATAGAGCATATTCCGGAACTTGTGGATGCGGGTATCAACAGTTTCAAGATAGAAGGACGCATGAAGACTGCGCTTTATGTTGCGACCGTTGCAAGGACTTACAGAAATGCTATCGATGATTATATTACATCTCCCGAATTATATGCCCAAAATCTTGAATGGTACAAAAAAGAGATAGGTAAGTGTACATACAGAAAGTTCACAACGGGATTTTACTTTGGCAAGCCCGATGAGAATTCGCAGATATATGATAACAGTACATATGTGGTCGAGAGTGTATTTCTGGGGACGGTTGAGGAGATAACCGGGGACGGAAAGATAAGACTGACACAGAAGAACAAATTCTGTGTCGGAGATACTATAGAGATAATGAAAAAAGGCAAGGCTGACATACAAGTCAAAGTGACCGGGATAGAAAGTGAAGACGGGGTCAGCCAGCAAAGTGCTCCTCATGCGTGCCAGGTAATATTTGTGACGCTTGAAGGTGCGGATATGTCTGAGATTGAAACCGGAGATATACTTAGAACCTGTGACTTGGAGGAAGTATGAGTTTATTATCGGTCATTGTTCCATGTTATAACGAGGAAGAGGCAATTCCTTTTTTTTATGAGGCTATGCAAACTGTCGCGGGCGATTTTTCACAAAAATATCCCGAGGTTGATTTTGAGTATATTTTTATAGATGACGGATCAACAGACAAAACGTTAGATGTCATTAAAAATCTTCGCGATAAAGATAAAAGAGTGCATTTTACATCTTTCTCAAGAAATTTCGGAAAAGAGGCAGCATTGTACGCAGGTTTTTCAAAAGCTGCGGGTGATTATATCGTATGTATGGATGCTGATCTACAGGACCCACCGGAACTGCTTGCCGACATGTACAGCGCTTTAGTCACGGAAGGATTTGATTCGGCTGCAACAAGACGTGTGACGAGAAAAGGCGAGCCGAAGATAAGGTCTTTCTTTGCCAGATGTTTTTATAAACTGATGAACAGAATAAGTGACATAGAGTTTGTTGACGGGGCAAGAGACTACCGAATCATGACAAGAAAAATGGTCGATGCGATACTTGAGCTTGGTGAAAACAACCGATTCACAAAAGGAATATACAGCTGGGTAGGTTTTAAGACTAAATGGATAGAGTTCGAAAATGTCGAAAGAGTTGCAGGAGAGACTAAGTGGTCGTTTTTTGGGCTGCTTCGTTATTCGTTTGAGGCAATACTCGGTTTTTCGACGGCGCCGCTTTCTTGCGTAATCAGTCTTGGATTTATCGTAACCGCTTTTGCTTTTATACTGATCATTTTTGTTGTCATAAGAACATTGCTGTTCGGGGACCCTACAAACGGATGGCCTTCCATGATATGTATAGTTGTATTCTTTGCGGGAACTCAGCTTATGTGTACGGGAATAGTCGGGGCATATCTTGGTAAAACATATCTTGAGACAAAAAACAGACCTATATTCATTGCGAGAGAAGAGGAATAAATGTCATGTCGGACTCGGTAATGCTCTCGGTTATAGTCCCGGTATATAATGTTGACAGAGAATACCTGAAAGAGTGCTTCGACAGCATACTTGACCAGACATATACGGATTTTGAACTGATAATCATTAATGACGGTGCCGAAGACGATCTTTCCTCATATATTGATACGTTCAATTACCGGGAAGCGAAGGTTTCCATAATCCGGCAGGAGAATATGGGAGTTGCCATCGCACGGAATACCGGACTTGAGGTAAGTACAGGCAGGTATGTAACATTTATTGATTCCGATGATACGATAGAACCCGGCTGCTTTGCCGGAATTATCGAATATGCCGAAAACAATTCACTCGATGTTCTGATGTTCGGAATCAACAAGGTCTATAATGATCATATTGTAGAGTTTTCACCGTATTTGTGTGACATACCGCGATTCACAAAGGAGCAGGCGGAAGAAGTTCAGTTTAAATGCATGGTAGGAACTCTCCCGTTCTACGAGAGCCCTCCTGCAAGTGCGGATGCTGC
This sequence comes from Lachnospiraceae bacterium UBA4316, assembly GCA_002394535.1. GTDB lineage: Bacteria > Bacillota > Clostridia > Lachnospirales > Lachnospiraceae > UBA2868. The sequence continues at coordinate 9,554 of DGUG01000134.1, read as the reverse complement.
GGGATCTGCATGCGCAAAGCTGTACAGAAATGATTTTCTGCACAAGTGGAAGCTTAATTACAAACCGGGTCTTAAACGCGCGGAAGATATGGAGTTTAATCTCCGTGTATTTGACAAAGCGGAAACAATAGGGTATTTGTACAGGTTTTACTATAATTACAGACAGTTGGACACATCGGCTACATTTGTGTACAGACCCCGGGGTATAGAAGTATTTACGGCATCTCTTGATGCTATCAGGCAACACCTTGAATCATCCCAAAAAAGCGACCTGTATATGCAGGTATACTATATGAGGTGCATGTTCTTTTTCCTTGAGAGCATGGACATGGATTATCTGAATCCGCAGAACAGGAAACCATTTGGTGTAAGAATAAGGGAGCTGGCGGAGCAGGCTGGGAAGGAACCGTATATATCGGCCTTTAACAGACTCAGGGGAGACTATCTGACATTTGCCAGAAAGATTCCGTTGTTTCTTATAAAACATGGAATGTTTTATACGCTTGCACTTTTTTATGGTGTATACAGAAAAACAATGGGTAAGTAATCGTTAATTCTGAGAAAAGATATGAGTGAGAGATCGGACAAGCCGGCAGTATCAATTATAATGCCGTGCTATAACACAGAAAAATATTTAAAGAAAACAATGGACAGCATTTTTGCCCAGACGTTCAAGGACTATGAGATTATCATGGTTGACGACGGCAGCAGTGACTCCACACCTGAACTTCTCGACGCATATGAAAAAGAATATCCGGATATCATAAAAGTGTTTCATAAGGAGAACGGCGGACAGTCTACAGCAAGAAATCTTGCGCTTGACCATGCCATCGGGGAATACATTCTGTTTTGGGACAGTGATGATTATGCCGATGTGGATTATCTTGAGCCTCTTGTCACAGCGGCAAGAGAGAACAACAGTGATACTGTGATAAGTGGGTCACATTATGTGGATGAGAATGGTGTGATTATAGAAAACCTTAATTACCCCGTTGACCGGTACCCTGATTATCCGCTAAGACGTCTTGCACCTCACGGAAAACTTTACAGACTTGATTTTCTGAACAGACATAACATCCGTTTTGAGCCGGGCAAACTTTATGAAGATAACCCGTTTAATTTCCTGGCGTTGTTTCTTAGCCGTAATCAGGTGATACTTCCGTATGCAAGACATTATCAGGTGGTTCATCCCGGAAGTTCAATGTCCTCGAGAGTTACAAGCGAAAAGGTTCCATACAAAGCAATTGAATATGCACTCGACTATATCAATGATCACAGCGATGAGGTCAATGACCATGATGTGTATGTTTTTACCGTACTCAGTTTTATGACTTATTTCATATTTCTCGGAAACCGTGAACATATGCAGGCGGCGCTTAATAAATACAAAGGGTGTAAATACGATGGTCCGCTGATAAACGAATTGTGCGATTTTGCGCAGCGTGTAATACCGAAGAAGCTGCACGGATATAACAGGAATCCTTATGTCGGTATTTTCAGGTCCCGGGAATTACAGTTACGGCATCGGGCCGGTGTATGGCTGTTTGTTAAACTTCTGCGTACGCATACCCTCAAGGTGTTTGCAAGATGCTATTATTTGTTTGTGAGATAGAGGCAGCAGAACATGAGTGTTAATTTCAGTGTAATCACTATATGTTACAATGCGGCAAAGGCGCTTCCTCTTACTATAGAGTCTGTGCTCTCACAGGACTACGATGATTTTGAGTATATCATTCAGGACGGTAATTCCACCGACAATACTCCGGATATTGTAAATAGTTATAAGGAAAAGTTTGCAAACAGAAATATCCGGTTTGTATATAACCGCGAAAGTGACGGTGGAATATATGATGCCATGAACAAGGCTGCCTTATCTGCAAAGGGAGATTATATCAATTACATGAATGCGGGAGACTGCTTTTATGATGCACATGTCCTGAATGGTATTTCGGACGCAGTGGATAAATACACCGGTGCAGAGGGGGTTGGTCCGGAAATCATCTACGGAGATTGTGCTGTCTATGAGTATGGCAGGTTTTATCTGTTTGCCAAATCACTTGAGAGTATAGAGGAGTCTATGCCGTTTTCGCATCAGTCGGTGTTTGCGGCAGGTGATTTTGTACATTCCCACCCGTTTGACACGTCCTACAGATACAGTGCGGATTATGATTTTCTGCTTGCGGCACATGACCTTGGCGTCAGGTTTTGCGATTCGCACATAACTGTTTGTATTACAACAGCGGATGGGACTTCCAGCATCAACTATCATGATACTTTGATGGAAAGTGCCGCTATTCTCAAAAATCACGGCAAGTATCATCATTCCGAAGCTGAACTTGCGAAGATTGAGAGATCCCTCAAGATCAAGCAGTTTGTGCTCGATCACTTTCCGGTGTTTGTCAGGAAGATAATAAGAGGCCTCCAGATCAGATCCAGAGGCCAGAGTTTCAACCCGGTGATTCCACCGTGGTATAGAGCATTTCTGTAAATCAGATTTTGTATCAGATACGATCCAGTGCCTGAGTCAGGTCGGCAATGAGATCATCGGCATTTTCCAGTCCAACCGAATAACGGATAAGATCCGGTGAAATCCCGGCTTCTATAAGCTGCTCTTCGGAAAGCTGTCTGTGTGTGTGGCTCGCCGGATGCAGCAGGCATGTTCTTGCATCGGCAACGTGGGTTGCAATAGTGGCAAGCTTTAATGAGTCCATGAATTCTATTGATTTATCCCTGCCGCCCTTGATCGCAAAGCAGAGAACTCCGCAGGTGCCGTTGGGAAGATATTTTTTGGCAAGTTCGTGATATTCGTCTGTTTCAAGATCCGGATAATGAACCCATGCCACTTTTTCGTGTGCATTAAGGAATTTTGCAATCTTCAGTGCATTTTCACAGTGGCGCTGCACGCGAACATGGAGGGATTCAAGTCCGGTGTTCACATAGAAAGCGTTCTGCGGCGACTGTATGCATCCGAAGTCTCTCATAAGCTGGGCAGTTGCCTTGGTGATATATGCTCCCTTTCCGAACTTTTCGGCATAGATTATTCCGTGGTAGCTCTCGTCGGGTGTTGTGAGCCCGGGGAATTTCTCGGCATGTGCCATCCAGTCAAAATTTCCGCTGTCCACGATAGCACCACCGACGCTTACCGCATGCCCGTCAATGTACTTGGTTGTTGAATGAGTGACTATATCGGCACCCCATTCGATGGGTCTGCAGTTGACCGGTGTTGCAAAAGTATTGTCGACTATAAGGGGAACGCCGTGGCTGTGTGCAAGGCGTGCAAACTTCTCTATATCGAGAACCGTACAGGTGGGATTGGTAATCGTTTCGCCGAATACGGCTTTGGTATTCGGTTTGAAATATTTAGCCAGTTCCTCTTCGGGAAGAGTCTGGTCGACGAAAGTACATTCAATTCCCATTTTGGCCATTGTTACGAAGAAAAGGTTATAGGTTCCGCCGTATATCGAACTTGATGCTATGAAGTGGTCTCCGGCTTCGCAGATATTGAAAATGGCAAAGAAATTAGCTGACTGTCCCGAAGATGTCAGCATTCCGGCAACGCCGCCTTCAAGAGCCGCAAGCTTTTTGGCAGCATAATCATTAGTGGGATTTTGAAGCCGGGTATAAAAGTATCCCTCTTCTTCGAGGTCAAAAAGCGCACCCATATCGTCACTTGTGGAATATTTCCATGTGGTGCTCTGCCATATCGGAAGCTGGCGGGGATCGCCGTTACCGGGTTCATATCCTTCATGAAGGCATTTTGTTTCGATTTTTGTATCCATTTTTGGTTACTCTCCTGTGTTTTTATTAAACGGCGACTTTTGCCCGTTGCGTACTATTTTACAGTTAAATGGGGAAATTATCAAATCGCCCCCGATTTTTGATATTTATGTGATATAATATTGACCATGTTTGAAGGAAATGTATATGCGATAACGGCGCTTGTCAGTGCTGTTGTTTGTTTTGCGGTTCTAAAGTGCAACAACAGGATATACGAAAAGAGCAATGTGATCAGAGGATATTTTTCATTTATGCTGATCATATTTATTGGTTATAATCTTGTAGAAGCACTTTGGGGATTCATGAGTACAGGGGCAATCGACCTTGGAGGCCATGTCTTTAATGCTGCGACATTTCTGATACACTTCTCAATCATAGTTGCTGTGGCGTGTTGGTGTATGTTTCTGACCAATTATTTCGGATTCAGGGAAACGCGCATGATCATGATACTTCAATGTATCCCCCTTGCGGCAGCAGTTGTGATACTGATCACACAGATAATCGGACATACAGTGTACTATTTTGATGCGGACGGTGTATATCACACGGGACCTTTCAGAATATATCTGTTTATCATACGGTTTACGTACCTTGCTATTTCCATTGCCAAAATAGTATTTTTTCTTATAAAACACAAAGGTGAAAATGACTGGCGGTATACCAGACTCGTGATTGAGTGCGCACTTATGCCGGTTGTGTTCGAAACGCTGCAGTGTCTTTATCCGGACGGACCCTATTCCACTATGGGTATAATGATATCTGTGGTCTTTCTGTTTAACGGGATGATGGTCATCGAAAAGATCAGGAATTCCCAACGGTACGAGACAATATCCAGAGAAATGTACATGACGCTTGAGGCACTAAGCGAGAACTATGTTTCCATCATACTGATAGACCTTGAGCGTGATGATATTACGCCTATCAAGTCAACTCCCTATGCAGATAATCTCATTGAACCCGATATGCCTGTAAGGGATGCGATTCTTAAAGTGTTCAGAGGCGCAGCAACAGATGAATTTACTGAAGAGATGCAGGAATTTGCGGATATAAACCTTCTTCCTGCCAAAATGATCAACAGAAGATCATTAAGTACAAAATACTGTTCGCGTGGACTTGGATGGTGTGTCGCAACCTTCATGGCAGCAGAACGTGACGATATGAGAAACCTTAAAAAGATTGTCCTGGCGGTTCAGTCTGTGGACGAGCAGCACAAGAAGGAGCAGGAGTACGAGGATGCTCTGTCAAGGGCGTACAGGAATGAGAATGCGATCCTCGGGGAACTGATAAAGATGCAGTCGGTAGGCGTTATGGCAGTCGATGAAGAAAGCAGGATCATCGTCGCAAACGACGCTGTACTGTCGATGTTTGAGAATGAAGGAATAGATCCGATAGGAATGAGTGTTCATGATTTCTTCGGAGATAAGGATCTGAAGATTCCCGAAAATGCCGGCCAGATGTATGATGATGTAATGGAAAACGGCGGAGGCTTTAACTATCAGCTTGTTGTGTATCCGGAGCAGGAGAACAAAGAAACCTGTTATCTTATGGCGGAAGTTAGAAGGGTTGATCTGCTGGATAATACGAAGATCACTGTCACCTGCTATTCCGACATCACAACAGGAAAACTGCTGGAAGAAAAACTTCGTATTTTGTCGGAAACGGATTCTCTTACCGGTATTGCAAACAGAAGGTGCGGCGAATCGCAGATCAAGCTGCTGCTTCAGGAAAGAGTTCCCGGAATATTTTGCCTGTTTGATGTTAACGGTTTCAAACAGATCAACGATACTTACGGACATCAGACGGGTGATGACACACTTGTGGCAGTTGCCAAGGCAATCAAGGCAAGCTTCAGGGGTGATGATATCTTCATGCGCCTCGGCGGTGATGAATTTGCCATTTACATGAGAGGAGTTGCGACTGCAGATCTGGCAAAGATCAGGATTGCAAGACTCTTTGAAAATATAGCAAGGATAGAGATGGAAAATGTACCGAAGGGCAGCGTTACCATCAGTCTCGGTGCCGTAATAGTCACACAGACGGATAACGAAACAATACAGTATGAGTATGAGTCGATATATCGCCGTGCCGATGAGAATATGTATAAATGCAAGGATAAGCCCGGAAGCAATATGTCCATAGAAGGTGTTGAATAGGTTCTCAAAACGGGAGGATATGATCAAAATGAAAAATCCCAAAAGGGTAGTTAACTATGTCAAGGAAAATCTTAATGAGGTAAAGCACACAACCCTCAATCCGGAAGGCCCCGGGGTAGTGCGTATTCATATGGTACCGCCCAAATATGACGGACCGGAACCTGCAGGAAGTGTTGTGATTCTGAACGGTATGGATATAATCCCCATCAATGTATCCTGGGCAGTATTGCTGTCCATGCTTATCGACTCGATCAATGAGTATAACGGCCGTCCCATAACTGAGGAAGAGGTGGTCAAAATCATTGAAAGCACTGTGATTTCCGCCCGCAGTGTCTATCGCTTTGTACCGAAGTCCTTGCTTAAAAAAGATATATTCAGGATTATGAATACATTCAAGCAGATCGCTTATGGAGAGATGCCCGATGAAGATATAGAGTATTTAAGCATGGGAGAATATGCAGATAATATGCGTGCTCCTCACAGAATGGATCTTATGGTTTCGGCAATGACCAGAGACGGCAACTGGCATTGTAATCAGAACTGCCTGCACTGTTATGCGGCACACCAGCCCCAGGCCGAAGAGAAGGAGCTGTCAACCGACGAATGGAAGCAGATAATAGATAAATGCCGGAAGGTTTGTATTCCGCAGGTGACTTTCACCGGAGGTGAGCCTACGATGAGGGAGGATCTGCCGGAGCTGATAAACCATGCAAAATGGTTCGTTACAAGGCTCAATACAAACGGGATAAAGCTTACGAAGGAATACTGCAAGCAGTTACTTGACGCATCTCTTGACAGTCTGCAGATCACATTCTATTCACACGATGAGAAGATACATAATGAACTTGTCGGAGCACCGATGTACGCCAAGACTCTCGACGGGATTAAAAATGCACTTGAAGCGGGACTGAATCTGAGTATTAACACACCGCTCTGCACGCATAATAAGGACTATACCGAAACACTTAAGTTCCTGCATGAACTCGGGGTTACTTATGTGACCTGTTCGGGCCTTATCACTACGGGAAATGCAGCACTTCCGGAATCGGAGAACCTTCAGCTTTCCAAAGAGGAGATTACAACAATCCTTAAAGATGCTGTTGATTATGCTTATGCCAACGAAATGGAGCTCAGCTTCACATCCCCGGGATGGATAGATGAGGAGTTTTTTGAGAAGAATGGACTTGCCACACCGACATGCGGGGCGTGCTTATCAAACATGGCGATAACCCCGGGTGGAAATGTTGTTCCGTGTCAAAGCTGGCTTACGGACGGAAATCTCGGCAACTTCCTTGACGAAGACTGGGAGAAGATCTGGTACAGCGGAAAATGCGAAAACAGAAGGTACTATTCCGGAATGATGACTGG
>DGUG01000134.1:0-2158 GCA_002394535.1 Lachnospiraceae bacterium UBA4316 | reverse complement strand
ATGCAGATAGGAGGGACCCACGATGAAAAATAAGATATTGACATTCGCGAGCGTCCTTATTGCCTCGTTGTTTTTCTTTGCCACTCCGGTAATGGCCGACACCGACGAGATACTTAATTACACGATCACGGTTGATGTCAATCAGGATGCCACGCTTAATCTCAACTACCATATAGACTGGAAGGTACTTGATTCGGGCTCGGGTATCGGACCCCTCACATGGATGAATATAGGTATTCCGAACAGCCATGTAATATCTGCTGAGGGTATCAGCAGTACAGTAGATCATATAAACCGCTCCGGAAACTATGTTGAGGTTTATCTTGACAGATCCTACTACGAAGGAGAGGTTGCAAGCGTTGATTTTCTGGTTGTTCAGGACTATATGTACCAGGTTGACAAGCTTACGGAGGGGGAGACGGTATATTCCTTCACTCCGGGATGGTTCGATGATATTAAGGTCGATGAGCTTGTGATTCAGTGGAACAACGATAAAAGCGTTGCATTTACTCCGGACTGTCTTATCGACGGCAACTATAATGTGTGGTCTACCAGCCTTGGCAAGGGGGATCGCTATACCGTAACCATGACGTATCCGAATGACGCATTTGGTTTTGATCTGTCAAAGAGTGAGGATGCCGGCGAAAACTATGGAGAAACGTTCCTTGATACGATCAGTACGATAATCGGAGGGATTTTTGCCCTTTTGTGTATGTTCATGCCTTTTGTGATACCGGCAATCATTGCTTATCTGTATAACAGGGGATTTTCGAACAGCAATCAGAAAACTATCAACAAGACAACAAGAGTGAAGGTTACCTATTATGATTCCTGCCCGGGATGCGGAGCGCCCAGAAAAGATGGTGCGAAATTCTGTGAATATTGCGGAAAATCACTTGTGAAGAGTGAGGAGACCATAACGGAAGAACAGCTCAAGAAAGAGGAGAAGGCAGCGGCTGCCTTTACCAAGAACGGGGAATACAGGTATGGTACGGCGCCGAATACATTTATCAGGGTTAATTCCGTAAGAGTTCCAAATCCGCATTACCGCGCTCCTTCAAATAGCAGCAGAAGCAGCCGAAGCCATCATTCATCCTGTGCCCATTCATCGTGTGCATGCGCCTGTGCATGTGCCTGTGCGGGTGGTGGAAGAGCAGGCTGTACGACAAAGGATTTTTATAATACAAACCTGAAGCTTACTGCATTGTCGAAAGCATGCAACGCAAAAACCGCATCTTCAAAGAAGGAAGAGGGCTGCTGATGGAAGATCTGAAGAACCGGCTCAGTGAAGAAGTAAAAAAGATTGATGAAATAATAGATTCATATCTTCCGAAAGAGGAAGGTCTTGCTTCTACTGTCATGACGGCGATGAATTACAGCATTCATGTAGGGGGAAAGAGGCTTCGCCCCATGCTTATGCTTGAGACATTCAGGATGCTTGATTCGGACACTGATGAGATATTTGTTTATCCTTTTATGGCGGCTATTGAGATGATACATACATATTCTCTTTGCCATGATGATCTTCCGGCTATGGACAATGACGATATGCGCCGCGGTCAGAAGAGTACTCATGCGAAGTTCGGAGAAGCAATGGGAATCCTTGCAGGTGACGGCTTGCTTAATTATGCGTTTGAAACTGCGCTTGGCTCGTTTGATCTGATACAGGAATCGGATGCGGATGATACACGTAAACTTGAGATGTCGCGCCGTATAGCAGGAGCTCTTAAGATACTTGCTGCAAAGGCCGGAATATACGGAATGATCGGCGGGCAGGTCGTTGATATTGAATCCGAGGAGAAGCCGGCCGGGGATGTAACGATGGAGACGATTATGTTCATCCATGAGAACAAGACTTCCGCTATGATTGAGTCGGCAATGATGATAGGGGCAATTCTTGCCGGGGCTTCTGACGCAGAGATAGCGACAGTAGAGAAGATAGCAAGAGACGTTGGTGTGGCTTTTCAGATAAGGGATGATATTCTTGACATCGAAGGTGACGGGGAAATTCTCGGCAAACCTATAGGAAGTGATGAGCGAAACGGTAAGACTACGTATGTCTCGCTGGTAGGGCTCGATGCGGCAAAGAGTGATGTTAGGGAAATATCGGACAGAGCTATAAGGGAACTTTCCTCTCTTCGGGGGAATGACTCGCAGA
>DGUG01000164.1:1696-2789 GCA_002394535.1 Lachnospiraceae bacterium UBA4316 | reverse complement strand
ATGTACTGGACCAGGGCGGCGGAGTACTCGCTGTTTCCGACTGTTCCTACGGCGTAGCTTCTTTCGGCCTGGCCTTTTTGTCTGGCCGCGAGGGCATAACCTGCCTGGGCGGCTGCATTATCGGCTTCTGCTTTGATAACGGTGTTGTAGAGGTCGGACATGGAGACATTGAGGTTTTCACGGGCTTCGTTTCGGCTGATGTCTGTTTTTGTGTAGCCTGTGATGTTTTTGTCTACTGTGCCCTGGGCTGTACCATAGGCAACGTTATGAAGTCGGGCCTCGGCTATGTCGTTATCCAGATTTCTGGTGTAGATGTATCCCTGATCGTAAGGGGGCATGGCACCGATGGAGACATTGGCACAGTTGGAGGAATTCCAGCCGAGGATCAGGGCCATCTTATCTCGTATGCTCCGCATATTTTCCTTATTCTTGTTAAGGTTTATCGTGAAGGATTTGAGATCGGCCTCAGCTTTTTTCACCTGAAGATCCGTAGCCATGCCGACAGCCCGGGACCTGAGTGTTGCATCATAAACTGTCTGGTACATGTCCACCTGCTTCTGATACATTTTTTCAAGTTCGGCAAGTGACTGATATCCGATAAATGCCGCGTTCATGCCGGTAATAACGGATACTTTGCTGCCATGCATATTCATTTTTATCTTGTTTACGGTGCTTGTCAGACCGCTTTCGGCGCTGGATTTTGCCACATGCAGGGTGTCTGTGGATTTACTGCTGCTGATCATAGCACTGATCATCTTTATGGACTGATCATAGGCTTCCTTTTCGGCTGCATTGCTTGTGTTGTTTTTTTTGTCTTTAAGATCAGCTATAACGCCGTTTAAATCCTCTATGGAGCCGGTCAGACTGTCCACTATGGTGTTCATGTCAACGGCAATATTGTCTATGGCGGCGTACTGCTGCTGAGCAATGACGCTTCTGTACTCCACCAGATTTACAATCTCATCGTAATCGATGACATCGTCCTGAAGTCTTGCCCAGGTGGCGTCGTCCATACCGTTGGGGCGTCCCTGGGAGTCCACTCCGGTGAGACTCTGCTGCTCGGTATATGGGTCATGCACCGGCACCAGGGTTC
>DGUG01000164.1:0-1582 GCA_002394535.1 Lachnospiraceae bacterium UBA4316 | reverse complement strand
AACCAGAGTCAACGCAATGCCTGCTGCAAACCCAATATTGTTTCTCTTCATAAATTCACCTCTGTAGAAGCCTTTTTGCATCTGTCACATAAACTTGAATCAAATCGGCTCAATGAAATAGGACAATATTTCCTTTCAACATCCCCTATCTATCTTAGGAGATTAAAGGTCACCACATATGTCAACTCAGCTTTTTATGATGTCTGGTTGGTTCCGGTTCCGGCGAGACCGTCTCTGTAAGATATGTAAGTAAAGTAAGCTGACTGAAGTGCATACTTCTTAAGCTCAGTGTTTAATTTGGAGGCTTCCAGATTAAACTGTGCGTTCTCAAGCTCTCTTGCACTGTTGGAGCCGGTAGCGTAGCCTCTTGTCACCTGATTCAGGGTCTCTGTCAGGTTCATCTCATCCAGCTGCTGCTTCAGAAGTTCGTTCTGGGCTGTCAGGAGTGAATTGTAAACTGAAGTCATGTCTGACTGCACCTGGTTCTGATCGCTGCTCAGAGTAAGGGTAGCGCTGCTGGCGGTACCGTCCCCTTCTGCCAATGCAAGCTTCTTCTCGTCTATGGCGAGGACGTAGCTGTTTCCGTAGGCCTTGGAGATGTCTTCCTGAAGGTTGATGGAATTAACCATTTCATCCGTAACTTCCGGAACCGCACAGATAAGGGGCTCCGCATCATACCTCCAGCCAAGGTTTACAAGTACTGTCTGTTTGTTCTTTATCTGGTCGGATAATGCTTTCTGAAGTGCTGTTTCATCATCCTTCAGAGTCTTCTCTGCCTTAAGAACATCAAGCTCGGTTCCGGTTCCGACCTGGAGCTTACGCTGTGCCTGTTCAAGAAGGTTCTTATCATTATTAACAGTGATTTCATAAAGCTTTGAGTTAAGCTCTGAGGTATAAATGCCGATTATCTTCTGCTTAATGGCTTCGGCTGTCTGAACCTCGGTTTTCTGATAGCCTTTTGTAACTATCTCTCTGTCGGAATTCTGAATTGTTGTATCAACGCTTGCAAGTGCAGTTTTTCTTGTAAGCTCGGCAGAAGCATCCTGTGCGTCACTGATTCCGATTGAATTCGAGTAAGTAGTCTCTATGTTGTTGATAACATCATCGTAGGTAAGGTCATAGGTTCCGCCGTTGTCATTGTCCCTGTAGTTTATCCATAAGGAAGAAACGGTAGGATTGTATTCATGCACAAGATCTCTTATCTCATCCCAGGTCAGCACGTTATCTCTTAACTTAGCCCATTCTTCCTCAGATCTTTCCCTTTCGTAGGAGGTCTGCTTGGGGGCCTTGTCAACCTTAGCCTTTGGGGCTGCCAATGCTGTCACCGCAGCCGGAGCAATTGACTCCATAAGCATTACCCCCACCAGGACTACAGCCAGTTTTTTTCCACTCAGTTTCATTTAAAATCTCCTCTTCAAAAATATCCCGAAAAAGCTGCTTTTCCGGGATATTTTCATTTCTGAATCAATGTTTCCTGCCCGATTTTTGAATCGCAGCATCATTTTCTTTAAAAATCTGTACCATTCTTAAAACCAATGGTGGAAACAGTGCTTTTTCAAATCAGTCCGGGAAGCCTTCGGTA